>JAGABO010000027.1 GCA_017614655.1 Treponema sp.
TGATTCCGTTTATGTCAAGTCCGCGGCTTGTAAGGTCTGTCGTTATAAGCACCTTAAGCTTTCCGCTCCTGAACCTGTCGATTATGGTTTTTCTGATTTTTTTGTCGGTCTTTCGGCTTAAGCCTTCACATTCAATTTTCTTATATTTTAATTTTGAAGTGATGTTTTCTATTTGGTCTCCGCGCGAAGTAAAGACAATCATCTTTGTAAAGTCTGCAGCATTTATGAAGCTTCTGAGCGTGTCGATCTTGTCCCTTCTTTCTGCAAAAAGCGCCCAGTGTTCAATCCTCTTTTTAAGTACGTCTTCCGGCGGAAGGGTAATGAATTCAACCGGCGAAATATCCGTTTCTCCCGGAAGTGCCTGTCTTATTTTTTCCAGTGTCTTTTTTGTAAAGGCACTTACCGTGGCAGAGTTTGCTATTATCTGAACTTTTTTAGGAAGACGCTCCATAAGGGCTACCGTACTTTCCCTGAGTTCCGGACTTAAAAGTCTGTCTGCTTCATCAAGTACAAGAACTTCCGTCTTGTCTGCCTTAAGTTTTTTAAGGTGAATCAGTTCAAGAAGACGCTCGCTTCCACCGATTACGGCTGCGGGCTTTTCCTTAAGAAGTTCCGTCTGCCTGGAAATCGGGCTTCCTCCTATGCAGAGGGCACATCCTAAGTCAGAGACTTTCTTAAACTCCGTCTTTATCTGTCCTGCAAGTTCATAAGTCGGAGAAACAATAAGAAGCCTTACGTCTTTACTCTGCGAGCTTTCCAGTCGTTCTGCAAGAGGAAGAAGATATGCAAAGGTTTTACCTGTTCCGGTTTCGCTCTGAAACATTACGTTTTTTCCTTCCCTTACAAGCGGAATGACTTTTTTCTGGACGGAGGAGGGTTCTGTAATACCGGCTTCTGCAAGTTTTTGTGTTAGTTTTTCTGATATTCCAAGCTCTGTAAATGTCATGCCCTTATTATATCAGGAAAGGTCGGGGTATGGAATACATTCAGTCTTTTATGATATAATCTGATTCCATGAACGTTGGAATTGACACATTCGGCTGTGACCACGGACGCAGCGGACTGGGCTCTTACCTTTATTCGCTTCAGAAGGCTCTGTCAAAAACAGAAGATACAGAATTTTCGCTTTTCGGGCCGGAATTAGACCGCTATACATATACCGGAGAAAATCCCCTTGATTTTATCGGAGTTGATATTCAGGATACGCTTTTTTCAGAACTCTGGTTTCATAAATTCAAAATTAAGCAGTTTGTAAAAAAGCAGGGCTTTGATGCCGTTATCTACGGTGCCGGGGCAAGAATGCTTCCTCCTAAGTTTAAGGTTCCTTCAGTTGTTCTTGTAAATGATGTTTTAAGCACTGTACTTTCGGAAAGCAGAAGTTCCTGGCAGAAGTCTCAGATATGCAGGGGGCTTTCAAAGGCTTCCTGTGTGATTGTTCCGAGTATCTATGCAAAGAATGACATGCTTTCCTGTGGAATTACACCCGCACGGCTGGAAGTTGTATACAGCGGTGTAGACAGAAGTATTTTTTATCCGGAAGAAAACCTTGTTTCTGACAGCGGTACCGTTGACATAAAGCCCTTTGCAATTAAAAAGCCTTACATCATTTATCCAAGCCGCATGCACAGTGCACAGAAAAAGCATGTTGAACTCATAAAGGCGTTTTCTCTTTTAAAGAAGAAAACTTCCTGTCCGCACAGGCTTGTTCTTGCCGGTAACGAAGGCGCTTATTCAGAAGAAGTGCATAAGGCAGTTTTAGCTTCCGAATATGCAAGTGATATTTTTATTACCGGATACTTTCCTCATCAGAACTTCCCTGAACTTTACCGTGGGGCAGAAGCCTGTGTTTTTCCGTCTGTTAACGAAGGAGCAGCTCTTCCTGTCCTTGAATCCCTTGCTACAGGAGTTCCGCTTGCCTGTTCAAAAAGCGGAGCTCTTAAGGAACTTGCGGGCGATAATGCACTTTTCTTTGATTCTTCTGATATTCAGGCAATTGCTTTCTGTATGGAAACCCTCCTGTTTGATTCTGAGAAGAGGGCAGAACTCATAAAGGGCGGCCTTAAATGGACGGAGAACTTCTCCTGGGAAAAAAATGCCGGCCGTACGCTGGAAATAATAAAGGAAGTAACGGAAAAACAGTAAGATACAAAATAAAAAGAGTGCGCGGTTTTTACGGCCGGCACTCCTTTTTTATGCAACGCTTTTTTAAGCTAAACTTTTTTTAGCCAGGCGTTTTTAAGCTGACTTGTCTTCGAGCAGAAGGGCATTTATGTCTACCGGTGCCGTTCTGTCAACGATTTCTTTTGTAATTGTAAGCTTCTTCTTTCCCTTTATGCTCGGGATTTCGAACATTATGTCAAGAAGAATCTTTTCTACGATTGCACGAAGTCCGCGGGCACCAGTCTTGTTCTTGATTGCAATTTCTGCAAGTTCATCGATTGCTTCGTCATCAAAAGTAAGGTCAACATCATCGATTGCAAAACTTGCCTGGAACTGCTTTGTAATTGCATTTTTCGGTTCGCGCAGGATTCTCTTAAGGTCTTCCTTGTCGAGTTCCTTAAGTGCACAGGTAATCGGAAGACGTCCGATAAGTTCCGGGATGATTCCGAACTTTACAAGGTCATCGCTTGTAACCTGATTCAAAAGCTCCATGCGTTCAGCTTCGGTTCTTCGGGTTCCCTGAGCTCCGAATCCGATGGAAGAAGTAGAAAGACGTTTTTCGATTATCTTGTCGAGGTCAACAAAGGCTCCTCCGCAGATAAAGAGGATGTTTGTTGTGTCGATGTGAATCATATCCTGATTCGGGTGCTTTCTTCCTCCCTGAGGCGGAACAGAAGCAACGGTTCCTTCAAGAATCTTAAGGAGTGCCTGCTGTACGCCTTCTCCGGAAACGTCACGTGTAATTGATGTATTTTCGCTTTTTCTTGAAATTTTATCGATTTCGTCAATAAAGATGATTCCGCGTTCTGCTGCCTTTTCGTCCTGATCTGCTGCATTGTAAAGCTTAAGGAGAACATTTTCTACGTCTTCACCGACATAGCCTGCTTCCGTAAGGGTTGTAGCATCTGCAATTGCAAAAGGAACGTTAAGCTTTTTTGCAAGCGTCTTTGCAAGAAGGGTTTTTCCGCTTCCTGTAGGTCCCAGAAGAAGCACGTTTGACTTTTCGATGGTTACATCGTCGTTCTGTCCGCCGAACTTTTTCTGTGAAAGCTGCTTGTAGTGATTGTATACTGCAACGGAGAGGACTTTCTTTGCATAATCCTGACCGATTACGTACTGATCAAGAAATTCCTTGAATTCTTTAGGAGTAGGGGTTTCTTTTATATCTATCGGATCAATTGAATGCTGCTGTTCTTCGAGAACATCACGGCAGGCTTCAATACAGAACTCACAGATAAAAATGTCCGGGTCTTTCGGAGACTGAACACATCTTCTGTTTTTTGAGTCCATTTTCTTTCCGCAGTATGCGCAGACCTGCTCGTCTCCGCGGTTAAAGCGTCCAATCATTTCTTGTTTCTCCTGCTGTTCTTCATAACGTGGTCAACAATGCCGTATTCCTTTGCCTCTTCTGCACTCATGAAGAAATCTCTTTCCATGTCGTGTGCAAGTTCTTCTTCCGGCTTTCCCGTCTGTTCGGAAAGGTACTTTATGCTCAGCTTCTTAAGCCTGATGATTTCCTTTGCGCGGATTGCAATATCGCTTTCCTGACCTTCCGCACCGCCTCTCGGCTGATGAATCATTACGCGGCTTGAAGGAAGTGCATAGCGTTTTCCGATTGTACCGCCTGCAAGAAGAATGGCACCCATGCTTGCAGCCTGACCCATACAGATGGTCTGAATGTCGCATTTTACGTACTGCATCGTATCGTAAATTGCAAGCCCTGCCGTTACGGAACCTCCCGGGCTGTTTATGTACATGTTGATGTCTTTGTCCGGGTTTTCGCTTTCAAGGAACAGAAGCTGGGCAACAACAAGGTCTGCAGTCTGATCATTGATTTCGCCGTCAACAAAGATAATGCGGTCTTTTAAGAGGCGTGAATATAAATCATAAGCACGTTCTCCGTTTCCGCTGCGTTCCATTACTGTCGGTACCAGTGTGTTCATGTATTCACTCATATTAGCTCCGGAAAAAAAAAGTTTATATATCAATAAGGTACAAAAAAAGACGGCTCGGGGCAAGAAAATCCGTAAGAAAATACGGAAAGTGCCGTTAAGCCGTCCGTTTTATTGTCTTTTAGTTCTTAAAAAGGTCTGCAAAAGCGGTCTTGTCGCCTTTTTCTACCTTTACCTGCTTGTAAAGTTCCTCATAAAGTTTGTTTTCTTTTGCATCATCAATGAGGTATTCTTTAGATCTCGGATCCTTGTAGTGCTCCTTTACTTCATCTACAGTGATGTTGTTTTCTTTTGCAATGCGCTCGTATTCTGCATCGATTTCTTCCGGAGTAACACTGATGTTCTTTTCGCGGATAAGGGTGTCTACAATGATGCGGCTCTTAAGCATTTTTTCTGAATCACCGGCCCACTGCTTAAGCATGTCTTCCTTTGTCTGTCCGCTTGAAGTTACCATTTTTTCGAGCTGTTCCGGAGTTGTCTTGAACTGCTGTGCGAGCATGTTCCAGCGGCTTGCATTTTCTGCCTGAACCATCGAAACGGGAAGTTCAAACGGGTTCTTTTCTACGAGCTGCTCAAGAAGGCTGTTGTTCTTGATTTCCCTGATCCTGCGGTTCTTTGCAGTTTCGAGGGTAGAAGCAATGTCTGCCTTAAGGTCTGCAAGTGTCTTGAACTTTTCGCTTACATCCTGAGCAAGATCGTCATCAAGTTCCGGAAGGTTGCGTACTTTTACAGCCTTTACGGTTACGCTGATTTTCTTTGTCTTTCCTGCAAGTTCAGGATCGCTGTCGTTCTTTGCATATTTCTTTGTGATTTCTTTTGTTTCGTCTTTCTTCATACCGATGATTTCGTCATCGATTTTGTAGATGTTTTCGCCGGTTCCTACAGTGAATACGAAACCTTCACGCTCGCTTCCTGCAACTGTGCTTCCGTCGTCTGCAAGTTCCTTGTAGTCGATGGTTACGATGTTGTCTTTTTCTACAGCTTCACCGTCTTTTTTGTCGATTACAACTGCATTGCGGTCCTGGATAGCCTTAAGTTCATTGTTGATTTCTTCGTCACCGATTTTAACCTGAGGTTCCTTTACAGCGATTCCGGCAAAATTCTTAACTTCTACTTTCGGGAAAATGTCATAAACAACAGTGTATGTAAGATCCTTCTCTGTGTCTAATTCAGGCATTTTGTCGTCTACAAGACGCGGCTGGCTGTAGGGGAGGGGACGGATGTCCTTTGCATCTTCCTCGTTGAAAATCTGATTTAAAGAAGCGTCAATAAGGTCTCCGCAGACTTCCATCTTGAGTGATTCGCCGTATTTCTGTTCAAGAATTGCAGCCGGAACGTGTCCCTTTCTGAATCCCGGAATCTGTAGGTTTTTTGCGTACGTGGCAAGATTCTTTTTGTAGCCTTCTGCTACGTCTTCTTTTGCGATTGTTGCGGTGAGCTTTACTGCTGATTTCTCGATTCTTGTGACTTCTTTTGTAACTTTCACTTGAGGTTCCCCTTGGAAAAAAATGTAGGGCTGCATAAAAAAAACGCAGCCTGTTGCCTGTCTTTGCCCGCTATGTAAACGGATGGACCGTGCAAAAAAAAAGCGATTTGAGGAAATATCAAATCGCCCGTGTTTCGAGCAGGAAACGGGGATCGAACCCGCGACATCGACCTTGGCAAGGTCGCGCTCTACCACTGAGCCATTCCTGCAAAAAACAACAAGTGACTTAGAATCAATTGCTTGCCGAATATTAGAATAAGGACCAAAAAAAGTCAAGGGTATCCCGGAAAAAATCCGGGATTAAGTTTTTAATCTTTCATCATGCTTGCAAAAGGATCTTCGGTGCGGTACATTTCGCGAAGCTTCGGTTTTTCGATTTTTCCGGTCGGGTTCCTTAAGACTGGAGCAAAGATTATTTTGCGCGGTCTCTTGTACTTTGGAAGTTCAAGACAGAAGTTGTTTACGTCTTCTTCGGTACAGGTATAGCCCTGTTTAACTTCGATAATTGCAGCGGCAATTTCTCCAAGCCTCTTGTCTGCAAGGCCGATTACTGCAACGTCCTTTACGGCTTCCATTTTGTGCAGGAAGTCTTCTATCTGGACAGGGTAGAGGTTTTCTCCTCCCGTAATGATAACGTCTTTTTTGCGGTCAACAAGGTAGATAAATCCGTCCGGATCTTCCATTGCCATGTCCCCCGTGTAAAGCCAGCCTTCATCATCAAGGACTTCTTTCGTAGCTTCCGGATTCTTGTAATAGCAGGTCATGACTCCGGGACCTTTTACTGCAAGTTCTCCGACAT
The DNA here is from genome assembly GCA_017614655.1 of Treponema sp. Classification (GTDB taxonomy): domain Bacteria; phylum Spirochaetota; class Spirochaetia; order Treponematales; family Treponemataceae; genus Treponema_D. Next base: position 6,398 of record JAGABO010000027.1, read on the forward strand.
CACCCTTGTTAACGGGATTACGTTTTTCATCAACAATCTTAACGCTCCAGCCCCAGCCGGCTTTTCCGATTGCACCGATTTTGTGAGTGTTTCCGATTCCAAGGTGAACGCATCCGGGGCCTATGCTTTCCGAAAGTCCGTAGTTTGTGTCGTAGTCGTGGTTGGGGAAGTACTTTTTCCAGTCTTCGATAAGCTTCTTTGGAACCGGCTGAGCTCCGATGTGCATGAGCCTCCACTGGCTTAATGTAAAGTCTTCGATTTTAAGGTCTCCGCGGTCAAGACTGTCAAGAATATCCTGAGCCCACGGAACCAAAAGCCACACAATCGTACATTTTTCATCAGAAGCAGCCTTAAGGATTGTAAGCGGTTTTGTTCCCCTTAAAAGAACTGCCTTGCTTCCCGAAATGAGCGAGCCGAACCAATGCATCTTAGCTCCGGTATGATAAAGCGGCGGTATGCAGAGGAATACGTCGTCCTTTGTCTGACCGTGATGCTTCTGTTCAACGGCAGCTGCGTGCATAAGGGAACGGTGCTTGTGGAGGATTGCCTTTGGAAAGCCCGTAGTTCCCGAACTGAAGTATATGGCTCCGTCGTCATCGTCAGTTATTTCGATTTCGGGATTTTCTGACGAATAATTCATTACGGACATGACGTAGTTTTCTGCAAATGAAGGGGTAAGGCCTTCTCCTGCGTAAATAAGGAGGCGCCTGTTCATGATTTTTTCGCTGATTGCTTCAAGACGTCCGATAAATTCCGGCCCGAAAAAAAGAACGGAAATGTCTGCAAGCTTAAGGCAGTAGTCAATTTCATCACTTGCATAGCGGAAGTTAAGCGGAACGGCAAGGGCTCCCGTCTTAAGGATTCCAAAATAAATCGGAAGCCATTCAAGACAGTTCATCATAAGGATGCCGACTTTGTCTCCCTTGCGTACTCCGCGTTCAAGAAGATAGTGGGCGCATCGGTTTGCTTTTTCATTGAAGGTCCTCCAGCTGATTTCCCTTCTGTAAGGAAGATCCGGTTCAGGCTGGGTAAGGTCAAACTCTTTCCAGGTCATGCGCCTTGTTTCTTTTTCTTCCGGATTAAGTTCTACAAGTGCGCAGTCGTTTGCATAAAGTTCTGCATTTTTTTCCAGATATTTTGTAATCGGCATAAAGAATTCCTTAAGTGTATTTTTAATGAATTCCTAGTTTACAATATGATTTGAAAAAATTCTAGAAAAATTTGTATTTTTGCCTTGACAAAATAACATTTTTTTTGTTATAGTCATGGTCGTTGAATACATGGTGCCTGTAGTTCAGCGGTGGAATCCCAGATTGTGGATCTGGTTGTCGTGGGTTCGAACCCCACCAGGCACCCAGACCTATAAGAAATGCGTTCGTAGCTCAACTGGATAGAGCAACGGACTTCGAATCCGTAGGTTGCACGTTCGATTCGTGTCGGACGCAAGACATAAACGGGCGATTAGCTCAGCTGGTAGAGCAACAGACTCTTAATCTGTGGGTCGGGAGTTCGATCCTCCCATCGCTCACTTTCCTTTATTACTTACTTTAAGGGAACCCTTACAAAATTTTGCGAGAGTGGTGAAATTGGCAGACACGCTAGACTTAGGATCTAGTGCCCTAGGCGTGAGGGTTCAAGTCCCTTCTCTCGCATTTTTTCTTTTCCGTACAATTTTGATTTTCTTTTGTAACAAATCCCTTTCAAAAAAGTTTTTTCATTTCTTTTTTTAGTTGGTGTTCCTTTTTGTTAAATCTTCTTCTGTAAGTCCGGTGCATTTTAAAACTGTGGCAAGAGGAATTAGGTAGTATCCCTGTACCATTTTCTGTAAATCCGCTTTTTTTCTCTAAAGTTCCATTTTTAAAATCCGAAAATCTATATGGAAAACTCCAGACGGAATAAGGCGGATTTTTTATGGAACAGAAAACGCAGGAACTTAAGAACGTACTTGAACTTCAGGATAAAAAGCTTGATGAACTTCTTTCTGCTCAGGAAAAGCTTCATGACAACGTAAGGAACAGGAAATGGCAGGGGCTGGAAGAAGGCCTTTCTCATATCCGTGCCTTGAGCGACAGCTTTGTAGAACTCGACGAAAAGAGGGAAAGCCTTGTAAAAGATGACAGGAGCATCTGTTTTGACAAGGAAATTTCTCCCGTTCTTCTTAAGGTAAAATCCAAGCTTTCCAAAAGCCGCATAGAAAACATAGCCCTTTCTACCTATGTAAAGGTAACCCAGAAATTTATAGGTGAACTTATAGACTCAGTTGTACCTGCTCAGAGAAACGTTCTCTACAACAGGAACGGAATTGTAAAAAAGAGTGCACGCTCTTCGCTCGTCGTTAATACGGTTTTCTAAACCGGGGAGAATGTCATGGCAAGTTCATTTGCAGGAATCGAAATCGGAAAAAGAAGCCTTCAGGCTCATTCAACTCAGATTCAGACGGCAGGTCACAATATTTCCAATGCCGATACCGAAGGCTATTCACGCCAGAGGGTAAACGTAACTACCTTTGAACCGCTTTTCCGTCCGGACCTTGAGCGCGAAATGAGGCCGGGACAGATCGGGCAGGGAAGCGACGTTCAGAGCATAACCCGTCTTCGTGATGAACTTCTTGACTCACGCATTGTTGAGCAGACAAACGAAGAAAGCTACTGGGGAACGCGCGAAAAATACTATTCAATGATAGAAGACGTATACAATGAACCGGATGATATTTCTGTAAGGTTCAACATGGATAAATTCTGGGAAGGCTGGCAGGAAGTTTCTGCATACCCGGAAAGCAATGCTGCCCGTCAGGCAGTTGTAACGCGCGGAGTGACTCTTACGACATCAATTCAGCAGCAGTACAAGAGCCTTCGGGGCATTTCTGACCAGATTAACGGCGACATCGAAGCAACTGTAAAACAGGTAAATGATTATACTTCTCAGATTGCGGCCTTAAATAACGAAATCGTACGTTCTAAGGCAATGGGCGACAACCCTAACGACCTTATGGACAGGCGCGATCTTCTTGTAGAAAAGCTTGCTTCCCTTATAAATGTAACTGTCGTTCAGAAGGATCCGGATGAGTTCATGGTTCACACGGACGGACAGATTATCGTGCAGGGAAGCCTTTCAAGAAAAATCGGCTTTGAAACTATGCCGGATTCAAACGGCTATTCAAAACTTGTCTGGCAGGATACAAAAGTTGACGCTCACTTCCGTGGCGGAACTCTCGGTGCCCTTGTTGAACTTCGTGACAGGGACTTAAGGACCCGCATTCAGGAACTTAATACAATGACGTTAAACTTTTCTGACCTCGTAAACGACGTTCACAGGGAAGGAATCGGAAAGAACAACGTAACAGGCTTAGACTTCTTTGTTCAGCATGATTTTATAGAAAACGTAAAGGGAAACTATGACAGGGACGGAGACGGAACAGAAGATTCAAGTTACATTTTCCGCATGACAGGAAATCATTCCCTTAACGCACATGAGCAGACCGGTCTTTCGGGGGCCGTTACCTTAAACGGAAAGGACGGAAACGTTACTGTTGAATATTTCCCGACGGATACTGTAGAAGATGTTATTAACCGCATAAATGATTCAGGGGCAGAAGTAAAGGCTTACCTCGACAGAAACTCACGTCTTGTACTTAAGGCAGCCGCTTCTTCTTCGATGGAAAACCCGGATTTTGTGATTCGTCATGCAGAAGATTCAGGTCTTTTCCTTTCCGGTTATGCAGGGCTTCTTTCTGCTTCCGGTGAAGCAGGTGCCTATGATTTTAACCGTGCCGATGCAGTTGATATTCTTGCTTCTTCAAACTATTCGGTTAGTCCGGTTGCAAATCCGGGTGCCTATGTAGAAGTAAATGCTGCAATTACGAGTGATGTTTCAAGTGTAGCCGGCGCTTTTAAAAATGCACAGGGGTATGCTGATCCTTCTGACGGACGGGCTGCAGTAGAAATTGCTTCCATCAGAAATACAAAGGTTATGATCGGAACCGAACGCACTTTTGACGACTACTTTGCAGAAACAGTTACGGAAGTCGGCCTTAAAGGTGAGCAGGCAGAAAATCAGCTTGCAAGCCAGAATAAAATTATGGGTGACCTTCGTTCACTTCGCGACAGTATTTCCGGTGTAAATATTGATGAAGAACTTGCAGACATAATCAAGTTCCAGCACGGCTACAATGCTGCAGCAAAGTTTGTTACGGTTCAGGATGAACTTCTTGACGTTCTTATCAACAGACTGGGCGTCTAATTGTAAAAGGAGGATTTTATGCACAGAATCAGCTCTCAGATGAATAATACCGATACTCAGTACTTCTTAAGGAAGCAGGAAGTAAGGCAGAACGCACTTAATGCACAGATCGGAAGCCAGAGCAGAATCGGAAACCTCCGTGATGATCCGATTGCAGCAGGACATCTTGTGCGCTATAAGTCGTATCTTGGCCGCGTAAATCAATTTGAAAAAAACGCACAGCGCCTCTGTGATGAATTCCAGGTGCGCGAAGGATACATGAACCAGAACCTTCAGATTATGCAGAGGGTACGTGAACTTGCCGTAACGGGTGCTACCGGAACTTATACCCCGGATGACCTTAAAAACATGGCAGCAGAAGTAAACGAGCTTCTTAAGGAAATGGTTCAGAATGCGAATGCTGTGGGCCCGGACGGAAACTCACTTTTTGCAGGAACGCGCACAAAGGGAATTGCTTTTGACGTAATTCTTGGAAACATTCCCGGCTCTTCGGAAGCGCTTATCGAAAACGTAAGGTATAACGGAAACATCGGGACAAACAAAATCGAAGTAGACGAAACTGCCTTTCTTACGGTAGACACAAGCGGAAACAAAACTTTCTGGGCAGAACCTCAGCGCCTTATGGGACAGAGAAACCTTTCTTCATGGACGGCTTCTTCTGACAGCGTGTTCAGCATAGACGGAAGCGATATAAAGATTAAAGCCGGAGATAATATTCATGCACTCGCTGCAAAAATCAACGCAAGCGGTGTTCCCGTAAAGGCAGAAATTGACCAGATTACGGGCGGCTTAAACCTTACGACGACTGACTCTCATCAGATCTGGCTCGAAGATAAAGAGGGGGCTGTCCTTAATGAAATCGGCTTTATCAAAGACAGAAGCCAGCTTCCTCCCTACAATCTTGAAACAAACGTAAGTGTATCCGGCGGTTCTCTTTTTGATTCAGTGATTGCACTCCGCGATGCCATGCTTAAAGGGGATACCGAAGCCATTGGTTCAAGAGTTCTCGGTTCAATTGACCAGGGAATGGGAAACCTCGAAACACGCATTGCAAAAAACGGAAGCGACTATGAGCGCGCAATGAACAATGTTGAACGTTCTAAAACAAATGACCTTAACGTAACGCGCCTTGTAAGCCGCGAAGGTGACATAGACATGACGGAAGCTATAACAGACATGAAAATGCTTGAATATGTAAACCAGGCAACGCTTAGTAATGCCGGTAAAATGTATTCAAGTACGCTTCTTGATTACATGCGCTAAA
>JAGABO010000004.1 GCA_017614655.1 Treponema sp.
ACTACGGCATCATTTAAGCAGCGCGACCTGAAGGCGGTTTTAGATGAACGCACGACTTCTACGTCAATAAGGCTTCTTAAACTTTCCGTAGACTTTCCGTCAAGAAAAAGAGCGAGTTCTTTTTTCCAGTTTTCTTTCTGAACGGATGCAATAAAACCAAACTCCCCCAGGTTTATGCTGAATACGGGAATTCCGTAAGGAGCACATTCTCTTGAAGCAAAAAGAACAGTTCCGTCACCGCCGAGTGTAACTGCAAAATCAGAACCGGAAAAATCAACTGTTAAAGGTTCAGTTCTGGAAAGAGTTCCGTCATACGAAAAAACAGAGCTTTCGATTTTCCTTTCCGAAAGAAAAGCCTTAAGTTCTTCAAGAATCCTGCGTGAGTCTTTTTTAAATGAGTTCTCGACGATAATGCATTTTTTCATGGCAGAGACGAAAGTACCTTTACTATTTTTGCAGCATCTTTCTGACCGAGCCGCGGATAAAGCGGGAACAGGGCACAGCGCAGAAGCAAGGAGTTTGCACAAATACAAGAAGGAGCAAGAGATTCCTGCCTTAAGGCAATTGCAGAGGATTCAAAGGCATAGCGTACTTCTATTCCTTTTTTTGCTGCATAGTTTTTTACATCCTTAAAGCCTGTATTAAGCACAAGCGGAAATGAATATACAGTAGAAAGCCATCCGTCTTCCCTGACAAATGTTTTATGACGGGAAGAAGCAACGGCACGGGAATAAAGGGCAAAGAGTTCCTTACGAACTCTCTCGTTCTTTACATATTCTTTTAATTCAACATTTGCAAGCGCTGCATTCATATCAGGCATAATGTCTGTAGCAGGAGCCTGGTCAGTAAACTTCTTAAGGACAGACCAGTCACGGCGAAGAGGTGCAAATAAAACAGCCCCGCCACCGCTTGTAATGATGTCGTTTTCTTCCATTCCCATAATCGAGAAAGTTCCGTACATGCCGGCTCTCTTACCTTTAGGAAGTTCATCCTTAAGGGCTGCACTTTCATCGGGCACATCCTTCTGAACTTTTTCTGCAGGCTTAGGAGTTCCCTCTTCCGGATAAAACGAAAGGGCCGACTGGGAAACATCTTCTATAACGGGCACTCCCAGGGAAATAAAGTTTTTAATATCAGGAAGAATCCCCATTGTCTCCGTAAGGATAATAAGGCGGGCTCCGTCCTTAACTGCATTCTGTGCATCTGCAAAGCTGAATTGGGCTGTATCTTCCGAAACATCCAGAACTACCGGTTTATAGCCGTTTTTTTCCAGGGTAAGAATCTGCCAGTACGGAGAAAGTGCACTTATAACTACAGAACTTCCTTCGGGAAGAGCAAGGGCTTTAAGTGCATATTCCAGTGCAATAGCAGGACTTCTAAAAGCCACGGCTCCGTCACAGGAAGTGAGTTCTTTAAATGTCTGAATAAGGCGTGCATTCATCTGTCCGGGACCGATTTTTTCGTCTACCATGCACGTTAAAACTGCCTCCATTTCCTTTCTTCGGATTGTGGAGCTTAATGTCTGTATCATTTTTTTTAATTCTATAGCTGAAAAATATTCAAGGGCAGAAGCCTGCCCCTGAAAACCAGAATCTTCTTAACTGAAGATATTTCTTTCAAGGCTACTCTTCGCTGTCTTCTCCAATCATTTTCTGGAGTTCTTTAGCATTAAAGAGTTTTCTTGTGTCCATTATAATAAGGTAGCTGTCTTTCTGCTGAACAACACCCTGTATATACTCGGTTCCAATTCCCGAAAGCATCTGAGGCGGAGCCTTAACATCCGCAGAGTTTACAGGAACAACGCGTGCAACTCGGTCAATGATGATTCCTATCTTATTGCCTTCGATGTCAAGAATGATAAAACCGCCTTCATCTTCTTCCATTTCGTCGTCAGATGCAACGGCAAGTTTTGTAATGTGAAAGCGCTTGTGAAGGTTTATAATAGGAATGATTTCACTTCGTAAATTAATGATGCCTTCTACATAATATGGAGCATTCGGAATCGGACGTACTGACTGTACTTTTACAATTTCCTTAACATCCATTATGTCTACACCATAGAGCTCTTCCCCGAGCTGAAAAGTGACAAGCTGAAACTGTGTATTTTCTCCGGCCATTTGTTTCTCCTGGTAAATTTAAGTACCTTATCATTATTTTAATACACAAAATCCTTCTAGTCTACTATAAAAAGTGTCATGGCAGTAACTTTTCCTATTCCGGCCGCCTTCAGCACCCTTGCACAGTTTTCCATGGTACTGCCGGTGGTAAAAACATCATCAATAACAACAACTTCTTCCGGAAGAGAATTGCGGAAAAAAACTTCATTTCCGGCAAAAACATAACCTTTTTCTGCAGAAGAAAGGCGTCCTTCCCTGCCAAGTTTTTTCTGCTGTTTTCTGGAAACACGCTTTAAAAGCCTTAATACTTTAATTTTGTAGAGCTTTTCCAGAATAGAGACTATATCTTCCATCTGATCCCAGCCTTTTTCCCTTATTTTTCCCGGTCGTGGCGGAACGGGAACTACGGGAGGGATTTCCTTACCGTAAGCTTCCCTGAGTGCATTATAAATACAGCGTGCAAAAAGCCTTGAAAAACTTCTGTTCTCCTTCATTTTCCATGAAAAAAGAATACTTTTATACCAGAGCCTGTACGGAAAAAGAGGAAGTGACCTTGAAAAACAGAATTCCGTGTTCATGGTGCGGCATTCAGAACACAGTTTTTCTTCTGAAGAAAGAAATTTTCCACACCAGCTGCACCTGTTTTCCTTAAAGAAACTCTTCTTAAAAAAATATTTTTTAAGGCAGGAAGAGCATACAGGATAATAAAAAGTCTCGCCGGAACAGACAGTACAGTTTTCCCTCATAAAAAGAAACGAAAAAACAAATGAAAGAAAACTGTTAAAACAGCAGAATAAAACAGAAACTTTACTCATCAACTGTAATATTGATATAGTTTTTAAAAATTACAATTTTACAGTTTTTTTTTAAGAATTATTTAAAGTTGATTTCCAGCGCATTATTTTCTGAAGAGCTTCCATGGGAGTCATGAGGTTTACATCTGCAGAAAGTATCTCGTCTAAAATAAGTTCTTCATCACTAAAAAGGGCTCCCGTAAGGGATTCTTTAACGACAGGAGTCTTCTGTTCTTCCTCGGCTGCATTTTCGTAAGTTTCTTCGGGAAGCGAAGTAATATTTTCTCCGTCCTTCTTTAAGTCCTGAAGAATAAGTGAAGCCCTGTCTACGACACAGGAAGGAAGACCTGCAAGACGGGCAACATACAGGCCGAAGCTGTTTTCGCTTGAGCCTTCCTTTACCTTTCTTAAAAAAACAACGCTCTTTCCGTCTTCAAGAACATCCATGCACAGTTTTTTCATAAAAGGAGAATCCATGCGGGTAAGTTCATGATAGTGGGTTGCAAAAAGAGTCTTGCACTTTATGCGGTTTAAAAGATATTCACTTACAGCCCTTGCAATCGAAAGCCCGTCTTCTGTTCCGGTTCCGCGTCCAACTTCGTCCATAATTACAAGTGAACGTTCCGTTGCATTTCTTAAAATACGGGCAGTCTCCGTCATTTCTACAAGGAAGGTTGACTCTCCCCGGGCAAGGTTATCGCTTGCTCCTACACGGCAGAAGATTCTGTCACAGACAGATAAAGAAGCACTCTCTGCCGGAACAAAGCTTCCGCTCTGGCACAGAAGGGCAATAATTGCGTTCTGTCTTAGGAAGGTGCTTTTACCTGCCATGTTTGGGCCTGTAATAAGTGCAAAAGTCTTTTTGTCATCAGAAGAAAGTTCAAGATCATTCGGAATAAACTCGCCCGAAGGAAGATGTGCTTCTACGGACGGGTGGCGTCCCTTTCTTACGATAAAGGCAGAATCATCCCTTAAATAAGGACGCGTCCAGCCGAACTTAACGGCCGCAGCTGCAAACGAAACCGAAACATCGGTATAAGCAATTTCGCGGGAAAGTTTCTGAAGAAACGGAACATATTTTTTAAGGGTATCACGGACTTCGAGAAAGAGGTCCCTTTCCATTTCCAGAATACGGCCTCCGCTTTCGTTTAAGTTCTGCTCGAGGGCACGGAGTTTTTCTGTAGTATAGCGTTCTGCATTTACAAGAGAACGGCGGATTATAAAGTGAGAAGGCACCATGTCGAGCTTACCTTTTGTAACTTCGATAAAGTAGCCCATATTGCCGCTCTTTTTAATGCGAAGGTTCTGGATTCCGGTTGCTTCTTTTTCTTCTTCGATGTAGTCATCCAAAACTTTATTAAAGTTTCCGTGCATCTGTCTCCAGCGGTCCAGCTCTGCATTATAGCCGTCCCTGATGATGTTACCTTCTGTAAGGGAAGTAGAAGGGTCGTCCATGATTGCGCGGTTTATAAGGCTGATAATTTCGTCTGCATCGGAA
>JAGABO010000028.1 GCA_017614655.1 Treponema sp.
TATCATCATCTTCAAGATAAAAGTCATCCTGTACATAATTGTCCGCATAATCATAATCAAAAAGTTCAATGCACGAAGAAAATGCCAGAAGGGGAAGAACAACAGCAATTGCGGAGAATAACTTAAGTAACTTCTTCATCCGGAGTCCTTTTTTACAGTGTTTCCATAAGGAAAGACTTGAAGGTTTCGTAATCCTTTTCCATCGGGATAGCCCTGTCAGGAAGAGAAAGAACTTTTTCCAGACGCTCAGGCATTGCAGGTTCACGGCCGATTGCATTTACAACAGTCTGACCGAACTTTGCAGGAGCCGCAGTTTCAAGAACTACGCACACAGCTTTTTTCTGAACGGCTTTTTCTGCCCAGAGAGGAATATTCTTTGTAAGGCCGGGCTTATCCTTGTCACATTCAAGGGTTCCTGCAACGAGGCTTTCCATTGCACCTTTTCTGATGTCGTTCCAGGCCTTCCATGCAACGGCTCCGTGCGGATCAATGATGTAGCCGGTATTTGTATTGCATTCCTTGATTGCCTTAAGGGTTCCTTCGTCATCTGTCCAGTAAGAAGCAAAAAGCTTTCTTACATCTTCAAGAGTGTACATGGCATTGATGCGTTCCCAGTTGCTCGGAGCACCAACGTCCATTGCATTGCTTAAGGTTGCAACTGAATCGCGGGCCTTGTATTCACCGGTTGCAATCCAGTCTGGAACCGTGTGGTTTTTGTTGGTAGCTGCAATAAAGCCGTCAATCGGAGCTCCCATTTCGCGGGCAATAAGGCCTGAAGTAAGGTTTCCGAAGTTTCCGCTTGGGACAGAAACAATGATTGAGCCTCCGTCGATTTTTGAATCATGAGGAATTCTGTTTCTTACAACGAGTGAAGAATACATGTAGTAGAAGCTCTGCGGAAGAAGGCGGCTTATGTTGATTGAATTAGCAGAAGAAAGACGAAAACGGCTTCTGAGTTCAGTGTCGGTAAAAGCTGTCTTTACAAGGCGCTGGCAGTCGTCAAAATTGCCTTTTACCTTAAGGGCACGTACGTTTCCGGTGAATGTAGAAAGCTGTTTTTCCTGAAGAGGAGAAATCTTTCCGTCCGGATAAAGGATTGTTACGTCAATTCCGGGAACTCCGGAGAAAGCACTTCCTACGGCACTTCCTGTATCGCCTGAAGTTGCTACAAGAATATGAAGGTTATCTTTTTCGTTTCTGTTAAAGTATGACATTACGCGTGCCATAAAGCGGGCACCGAAGTCCTTAAATGCACAGGTAGGGCCGTGGAAAAGCTCAAGCACGTAAGTCACAGGATCAATCGGTACTACCTGGGAAACAAACGGATAGGCATCAGCAATGAGGGCTTCGAGGTCTGAATCAGGAATTTCGCCTTCAACATAAGGACGTGCCATGTTAAATGCAACATCCCTGAAAGAAGGTTCAGGAATTTTATCCAGGAAAGACTGTTCAAGTCTGGGGAAAGAAAGGGGCATGTAAAGTCCTCCCGTCTTTGCATTCATGCCGTTCATTACGGCTGTCCTGAAATCAACTTTTACGGAAGAATCCCTTGTATCTGTGTAAATCATAAATGACCCCAAAAATTAAGTAATATTTTATCTATAATATCAGAAAAAGCTATTTGTTTCAACAGAGTAACTTAATTCAACATATAAAACGCCGTACAGTGTACAAAGCCGCTGTATTCAGGAAAGGGCAGCAGAAAACAGCAGGACGGAAAGGTTATGAAGAAAATGCGCCGCAGAAGGAATCAGAATACCGCCTGTTTTTACCGTACAGAAGCGCAGAACGGATGCAGAAATAAATGTATGAACTACACCGGAAATTCCTGCCGCTTTATGAGAAAATGCAAAAAGAACTATAACTGAACATTCAAATAAAACTCGTGCCGCCTTATTTTCCTGAATCAGCATGATAAGTGTTTCGGGAAGAAAAAGCCTGTAAAGAACTTCCTCATAAAAAGCTGCACAGAAAAAGTTAAACACAATGAATAATCCGCCCGGAATCACTAAAGGAGTCTGCTTAAAAGGAGAAAGGTTTTCTGTTTCCCCGAGAAAAAACTTTAATGCAGATGAAGCCGATAGTGAAAGGAAGAGAAGTCCTGTAGAAAGCATAAAATAAAAAATCTTTCTGTAATTATTTATTTCGCATCTTTTTCCGGAAAGAAACCGGAACTGAAAAAAAAGAATCAGTGCAATGAAAAGCTTTATGACTGACGGAAAATGAAACGATGCAAGGGCATCCATGTACGCAGGCGAAGAAACTGCCGTAAGCGGCGGCAGGACGAGAAAAATAAAAACAACTGTAAATTCAAGAATAAGGTATGTTTTTTTCATTGTATTTGTGATACTATAAAGAAAATAAAAAGTGAGGTCAAATTGGATATTGTAATTACGGCAGCAGTTGCAGCTGTCTGCGTTATGGTAGTAATAAGGATTCTGGTCATAAACTCAGAGAAAATCCAGTTTTATGCAGTCGGATTTGATTCGGGATTCAGGCTGTCAGAGATAAGAACGCTCTGGAGGCTTGCCCGTATTAATGATCTTGAAACACCTCTCTCACTTTTTGCTTCACTTCCGTCACTTAACAAATGCATCAGCCGTGTAATAATCGAAACACGAAAGGACGGAAGCTACGATACCGGAAAAATTCAGCTTTTTCTTCAGAAACTGTATGACTACAGAACCCGTGTTGCCCTTGATGCAAAAAAACGCATGGGTATAGAAAGTACGAGGGCACTTAAAAAAGGACAGCGGCTTAGAATCATACTTAAAGGGAAAGGCGTTTTTTCGTCCAGAGTATTGGACAACAAAAGGGAACTTGTAATTTCGCTTCCGGTTAAATATTCAGAAGAACTTCAGAAGTTTACGGCTCTCAAGGGTTCTTTATGGGAAGGAAAAGATGTTTCCGTATATCTCTGGAGAAAAGATGATGCCTCCTACGTTTTTGAATCAAAAGTTCTTGCAGAAGGTAACTATCTTGGAAGCAGGGCATTATTTTTAAGGCACAGTTTTGAACTTGAACGTGCACAGAAACGTCAGTCTATCCGCGTAAAATGTTCCATTCAGGCAGACATGTATTTTATCCGCTATGCAATCAAGGATTACGATGCCGTAGAAACAAAGCCTGGATTTAAGGTACTTCTTGAGGATATCAGCGAAGACGGGGCTATGGTAAGAATCGGAGGAAAGGGAAAAAGCTCGGAAAAAATCAAGCTTCAGTTTTCAATAGGAAACGATCTTATCATGATGTACGGTACAATCCGCTCTGTAGAATTCAACAAAACGCTCAATCAGTCCAGACTTCACTTTGAATGTACTCATATTGCACCTTCAATGAGGAATACTATACTTACGTTTGTCTACAAAATTCTTCCGGATGAAGAAAAAGAAAGAAAA
>JAGABO010000029.1 GCA_017614655.1 Treponema sp.
GACGGCGAGTAGTTTTGGTTTTCTAATCTGATTTTATTTAATGGGAGTTCTAATTATGGAACAGATGGTGATTAATGCTAAGACTCGTACAGAATCTGGCAAAAAGTATGCAAAGAAAATCCGCGGAACAGGTGTAATCCCGGCAGTTGCATACAATGAAAAGGGAGAGTCAATTCTTCTTGAAGTAAATGCAGCAGAGTTTTCAAAAGTTTGGCGCTCAATTACAAAAACAACTCTTGTAACTCTTAAGATTGATGGAAAAGATAATAATGCATACATCAAGGATACAGAGTACGACATCAAGACAGACGCTAACCTTCATGCAGATTTCCACATTGTAAGCGGACAGAAGCCGATTACAGCAGTTCTTAAGATTCATTACAGCGGAACTCCGGCTGGTGTTCTTAAGGGTGGATTCATGGTAAAACATGTTCCTGATGTAAAACTCAAGGCTCTTCCACAGGATATGCCTCAGTCAGTTACAGCTGATGTTTCAAAGGTAGAAATCGGACAGAAGCTTACTGTTGCAGACCTTAACCTCGGAGATAAAGTTACTCTCCTTACAAAGCCTTCTGCAGTAGTTATTTCTGTAGCTCCTCCGAAAAAATAATAAGGGGTTCAGTCAGGCTGTCTAAAAAGGCAGCCTGTTTTTTTTATGGGACAGATTATTTCCCTTTTCGAAGAAAAATTAAAATCAGCTCTTAATAAAGCCGGCGTAACAGATTCAAGCAGGGTCGGTGTTGCGGTATCCGGTGGTGCAGATTCAATAAGTCTTTTATATTCGCTTTCCCGTGTATTAAAAAAAGAAAATCTTTTTGCCGTAACGGTAAATCACAATATCAGAAAAAAAGAAGAAACCGAAGGGGATGCGCTTTTTGTTCAGGAAAGATGCTCTGCACTTGGTGTTGAATGCAGGCGTTATGATATTGAACGCGGCCTTATAGAAAAAACGGCAGTTACAATGAAAACGGGAATGGAAGAGGCTGCCAGACGAAAAAGATATGAAATCTTTTCTTCATTTATCACTGAATATTCACTTGACTTCCTCTGTCTTGCACACAATCTTGATGATTTTCTTGAAACAATGCTCATGAATTTTATGCGCGGAACTTCTGTAAGAAGTATGGCAGGAATTCCTTTTAAGAGGGATAAATACATAAGGCCGCTTCTTCAGGTCAGGCGCTTTCAGATAGAAGAATACCTTTCTGATCTTGGTGTTCCGTTTAGAACTGATTCAACAAACAGTGATTCATCTTATTTTAGAAATGCTGTAAGAAACAAACTGGTTCCCTTCCTTGACGCAGGTTTTCCATCCTGGAGGAATGGACTTCTTCGTTCGGGAGAAAAACTTTCTGATGTATCAGATGCCCTTGATTTTATGCTTTCTGACGGGCAGGCAAAAGATGTTCTTTTTTTAGTGGACGGAAAAGAAAAAAAAGCAGAACTTTCTTACGAAAAACTGATTCTTTATCCAAAAGCCGTAAGAAACAGTTTTCTGCTTGAGGCAGTTTCCTTTGTTGGATCTGATACACGCATTTCCTATGATTTTCTTTCTGCTGTTCCTGAAGCCTTAAAAAAAGACGGCTCCTGTGTTTATTCTTCGGGCCTTGATTTTTTAAGAAAAGAAGGAAAAATTCATGTTTCAAAAGCTTTACAGAGGGCGACAGAAAAAGGATTTTTTGTTATTATAGAAGAAAGCGGTTTTTATGAAGCCGGGGAGCTTTCTTTTTCTGTAGAAAAAACTTCCGGCGGGATACTTCTTTCCTGCCGTGAGACCGAAACAGAAATAAAGGGACTTGAGTTTCCCTTTTGCGTAAAGAATCCGTCGGCTCACGAAAAACTCAGGCTGAAGGACGGAACTTTTGTTCCTTCTGTCAGGGTTTTGGAAAGCCTTGCTTCTCCAGATATAAGAAAGTGTGTCCCGGTTGTTGTTCCGCTTTCGGATAATGGTGCCTTTGAATGCATGGAATGTGCCTGTATCTGGGGAAAGCCGTTTGGACTTAAGAACCGTTTTTCACACAGGATGGAAACTATATGAAAAAAATATTTCTGCTTCTTTTTTTTATACTGCAGCTGCCACTTTTTGCGTTAAAACCGGCTTCTTTTTCCCCTGACAGTCCGGAAGCTGCATTAAGGAAGAGTGCACTGCGTTCGCTTGAACTTGCAAAAGATTACCTCTCAAAAAAGAATTATGAAGCTGCTCTTTCTCAGGCACAGCTTGGTGCATCTTATGATGAAAATATATCTGACCTTTATTTTATAATGGCTCAGGCAAAAGAATTTACGGGCTGTATAAAAGCAGATGTTCTTCCTCTTGTTGCAAAAGCTCTTGAACTGGACAGCTGGGCAGACTATAACAGGGATAATGCCCGCCTTATGTATGCAGATCTTCTGTGTGACACCGGCCGCTTTTCTGAAACTATCGGAATACTGGATCAGAAACCGTCAATTTTTTCTGCCGATGCTGAATTTGTACGTGCAAAAGCCTATTACAGGCTTGGAGGTGATGATAATCTTCTTAAAGCAAGGGTAAAAATCGACGGAGCCAGAAGAATCTATCCTGCAGATACACGGTTTCCGCTGCTTTTCTTTAAATATGAAGATCCGGAAGATTCCAGTGCAGACGTAAAAAGAATTGCTTCTTTTTTTATAAGTCAGGTACGGGAGTATGTAGAAGTAAGTCCGGACAAAGATGCTGAACTGGAAATATATGCAAGCCTTTTTGCCGAAGGAAAAGAGAAAGTTAATCTTTTAAAGTCATTTAAGGCCCGCGGTCTTTCCCATCCGCTTTATGCCCGAAGTGCTCTGGAAGCTGGTCTTATCTCCGGAACGGAAGCGTTTGATTATCTTTCGGTTTTTGCTTCGACTTCAATCAACTGGAAATATGTAACGGATCTTGTCTGTCTGCTTTTTAAAAGAGAAGAAAAGACTGCCGCAGAGGAATATTTTGCTTCTTACGCAGGAACTGTTGAATATGATATTACGCGTGACGGAATTACTGATGTTTTTATAAAATATTCGCGCGGAAGAGTTCAGGAAATCTTTTCTGATTTGAATCAGGACGGGCGCATAGACTGGACTTTAATCTGTGACTATGGAGTGCCTGTTTCGTGTACAGGAAACGGAAGCTGTGTTACCTGGGAAGAATATCCTTATGTTAAAACTGTAACCGGTCCTTATTCTGCAGACGGAAGGGATGTAAAATTTACTCTTCCTGCGGAAACTCTTTCGTGGTCGCCTGTGCGCATGGATATACTTCCTCTGTTTAAGGAAAAACTTTCCTGTGATTTTTATTTTCCGACACTTACTTTTATTCCTCTTCCTGATTCCTTTGAACTTCTTGCAGCTTCTTCTGATTTTGAAATTCCGTCATCAGAGAGAAAGGGTGCTGTGATTAACTTTATGATCCTTGACAGCGAGATAAAGGAAGCTGTTTACAAAGCGGATGGAAAGACTTATGCATTTGCCCGTTTTGAAGGAAATGTTCCCGTTATGAGAATATGTGATGCTGACGGTGACGGTATTTTTGAAACAACAGAAGTTTATGGACTTGATGATGATAACCGCATGAATGTTCATTCTCTTGATGATGTCCGTTCGGTTACTACAAACATGTTCGGAGTTCCGAAAGACAATGCCTATTTCTATCTTAAATCTGTTCATATTGATACCGACCGGGATACGGTTCCTGATTTTTCCGAAGAGTATTTTGAAAACGGAGGAAAGACAACTTTCTACGATACTGATGCAGACGGAAAATGGAATGTAAGGCATACGCGATACGGGGACGGAAGGGAGGAAGCATCTTTTCTTGAAGTTCCTTCCGGTAAATCGGTTACAGTTTCTTCTAAAGACGGAAAGCCGTCTCTTATAACAGCCGGTGACGAAAAGTTTGCCGTTTCTAAAGACAGTGTTTATGATTTTTACTGGATAGGAAATTCTTTTGAATATTCAAAGGAGTTTTATGCTGAATGTGCGCGCCGTGCTTTACTTGAACTTTCTAAAACTCATACTCAGGGATATTCCATTATCGTTGAACATGAAGGTGAGCGTTTTCTTGCCGTAAGATGCGGAAGCCTCTGCTTTGGAAAATTTATACCTCAGGCTGATTACGGAAAGGAAAATGATGACTAGATTTTTTATTTTGGCATTAAGTTTAGTTCTTCTTTTTTCATGTACTTCAACAAGTGCCCCTCCGGAAGTTTACAAAGCCGTAAATTATACCGAAGAAGATGCTGTAAATGATGAAATAATAAATGTCCGCTCTCTTATTAAGACAGAACCTGTATGTGCGCTCTGGCGTGCTTCTCTTATAATGAAAAATGCACCGTCTGTGGTGGAAGCTGCAAAGCTTTTTTCTGAGTGTGAACAGCAGGTTTACCTTCTTTATGAAGACGCATATAAAGCAGGGGATTATCTTTTATCTTTCCGTTTTTTAAAATCCATTGAAGCTGTTTCAAGTAATAAGACTCGTGCAGACGGTGTTTCTTCCGAAAAAGTATTTTCCCTTTTAAAAAAATCTGTTCCGGGTTTTACTTCAGTTTTGCAGGCAGAAAAAAAAGTGAGTGATTTTATAAACGGCACGGTAACCGTATATGTTGATAAGGGAATTAAGATAGAAAGAGGACTCGGGTATACTGATGCGGTTCTTGGAAGCGGTTTTTTTATTTCTAAAGACGGCTATATAGTTACAAATCATCATGTAATTTCTGACTGCGTAGATCCTGAATACGAAGGTTTTTCCCGTCTTTATATAAAACTTGCAGAAGATCCCGATACGCGAATTCCTGCTAAAGTAATCGGCTATGATTCATCTCTGGACATTGCGCTTATTAAGGCAGAAGTGGAAGCTCCCTACGTATTTACACTGGGGTCTTCTTCTGATCTTGAAACTGGTACGGAAGTGTATGCCATCGGCTCTCCTCTTGGACTTGAGAAAACCATAACAAGAGGAATTATTTCTTCTACAGACAGACGGCTTATGCTTTCTGCAAAAGTATTCCAGCTTGATGCTGCCGTTAACTCGGGAAACTCCGGCGGTCCGCTTATTGACGGTGCAGGAAGGGTTCAGGCTATTGTTTTTGC
>JAGABO010000030.1 GCA_017614655.1 Treponema sp.
GACAGGCCGTACAAGAATATCAGGAACATTCTTTAAAAGCTTTAGGGTAATTTTATAAATGCCCTTTTCTTCATCAGATTCATTTTTGTTAATCTCAAAATCAACACAGTCAGAACGGGTCTGATTCTCATCCAGAACGGACACTGCTTCAAGAGTTTTAAAATACCAGTACTCTTTATTAAGCTTAAAAGTAAGTTCCGTACTATAACCGGCTTTACATTCAATATAAGAACCTGACGGCAAAAAAGCTCCTTTCTCCGTATTCTGCTCAATCTTTATTGAACATTTCTGTGCATTAATATACTCAATCTCCTGTTCAAGCTGTTCCCTAAATGCAGAACCTTCAAGAAAGTTTGAACAGGCTGCAAAAATCAGCCCCCCCCCTGACAGAAGTATAGCGGTTAAGTTTTTTAAGATTCTTTTCATGATACCCCCGTTTTTAAATCCGATTATCTTCATCCAAAAACTATAACGCAGAAACGGCGTCTTGTCATTGTGACGTACTTCATTATAATCACGAAATGTCAACGACTTATGCCATTGCTTTAATTGTGCATCGGGATTATTATCTTGTAATATGGCAGATAAAATGGAAGAAAACGGTGAACTTAAAATAAAAAAGAAGGGCTCGTCACTTATTGCAAAGGGACTTTCTCTTTCCGTACTTACGCTTTTTTCGCGAATTTTAGGGCTTGTAAGGGAAATGACAAAGGCAAATTTCTTAGGAACTTCTAACCTGTCTGATGCCTTCGGAATTGCCTTCATGGTACCAAACCTCTTCCGTAGGCTGTTCGCAGAAAATTCAATTTCGGTTGCATTTATTCCGACTTTTAAAGGCTACCTGGAAGAAAGCGGAACAGAAGAAGGAAAGAAAAACGCGCAGAATTTTATAAGTGCAACCTTTACCCTTATAACCTTCTGTGTCGTACTTTTTGTAACCCTCGGTATTATTTTTACACCGCAGATTCTGAAAATCTTTTTTCCGGAAAGTCAGGCAGCCGGTGTCGAAGCTGCAAACGAGGCCGTAATTCTTACACGCATAATGTTTCCTTATCTTGCAGTAATTTCTGTTGCAGCGTTTTTTCAGGGAATACTGAATGCACTTAAGATTTTTTCTCCGTCCGGTTTTACTCCGATTCTGTTCAATTCAATTGTAGTTGCCCTTACCTACATACTTGCACCGCACACAGAAAACCCGGCACGCGCAATGTCGATCGGTGTAATTACAGGCGGAACAGTTCAGTGTCTTTTTCAGCTGCCGTTCGTTTTAAAAAACAAATGGCGCATAACTTTTACATCATTAAAAAAAGCGTTCACAAATCCCGGCACAAGAAAAGTTCTTGCCCTCATCGGACCTACAATCATCGGCATGGCAGGCTATCAGATTAATGACATTGCATCTTCTGCACTTGCAACCCGCGCCGGAGAAGGAATCGTTTCTTCGCTCCAGTATTCATTAAGGCTTCAGGAACTGATTCTTGGAATCTGCGCAGTTACAATCGGAACAGTTATTCTTCCTGATTTAACCGGCTATGCAAAAAGAGAAGAATGGTCCCCGTTCAATACGCTTCTTACTCAGTCAATAAAAATCATGGCACTGATTTCTATTCCGATAACTTTCTATTCACTCGTGATGGGAAAAGACATCATTGCACTTGTTTTTGCAAGCGGCCGCTTTGATGAAAACTCTACCCTCCTTACACAGGGGGTGTTTAACTTTCACATTGCAGGACTTTTCTTTATTGCAGTAAACAGAATTATTTCACAGTCCTTCTATGCGCAGTCAGACACAAAAAGCCCTACAATTGCAGGCCTTATAAATTTCGGAGTGAATATTTCGCTCGCCCTTGTTCTTGTCGGAAGTCTTGCCGGAAGAGGAATTGCACTTGCCTTAACGGCTGCAAGTTTTGTGAACACAGTCGTACTTCTTATTTTTCTCCGCCGCACTCCAACAATTGACGTAAAGAATGTCGTTAAGTCTTCGCTATTTTATTCAGTGCGTCTTGCCGTAATGAGTGTTGCCGCAGCAGTTCCCGTTTACTTTTTAAGGGAACCTCTCGAAAAAATCTTCAGCGGACATTCGCGCATAATTTCATACGGAATTCCTGTTGCAGCTACAGCATTTGTTTTTGGCATTACCGGACTTTTCCTTCTCTTTATTACAAAGGATCCGATTTTAAAAGCCGTTATCAATAAAATAAGAAAACGCTGATTAAAAAATATTTAGAATTTTCAAAGGAGTACTTTTATGGACATGAAAAAAATATATTCAGCAAGAGTAAAAAAACTTGCAGCTTACCTTAAGGAAAACAATATCTTTGCCGCCTTCTTTGAAGATTCAGAAAGAGGCCGTGATGTTAGTGTCCGCTATCTTACAGGAATGCCGTCTGATGCAGTTCTTGTTGTTACCTGCAGCGGAAAAGCAGTCCTTTCTCCGTGGGATGAAATCTTAGCTTCAAAAAAGGCATTTGCTTCTAAAGTAATTCCGTTCAACAAATTTTCGCGTGATGCTGCAACGGCCTTAAAAGGAATTCTTACTTCACTTGATGCGCCGGAAAACAGCACGGTTTCTCTTCCGCCTTCAATGAGTGTTCTTGAATTCAAAAAGTTCAAGAAGGAAGTTCCTTTTGTAAAACTTGAAGTAAAAGAAAAAGGACCTCATGCCTATGTAAAAAAATGCCGTGCCGTTAAAGATGATTATGAAATTGAATGTACAAAAAAAGCCTGCTCTGTAACTGATGAGATGACGCGAGAAATTGAATGCCGCTTAAAAAAAGGTCTCTTTACGACAGAAACACAGGTGGCTCTTTATATAGAAGAACACTTAAGGAAACGCGGCTGTGAACGCACGAGCTTTGACACTCTTGCTGCAGGCCCGTCGCGCTCTTTTGCAATCCACGCTTTTCCCGGATACACGGCAGGCCTCTGGGGTTCTAAAGGTCTTTCCATTCTTGATTACGGAGTCTGCTA
>JAGABO010000031.1 GCA_017614655.1 Treponema sp.
GTACGGTTGCAACATTTTCTACGAATATAGAAATGATGCCGGTCATTGCAAGAATAAGTACCATTGCAAGCCCCGTGTTCCTGCTTGAATTTACGATGTTACCGGCAATTCTTGAAGGAACGTTTGAGTAGATAAAAAGGGCAGCAATTGTCATGCTTCCGATGTAAATCATCAGGACGTTCCAGTTTATTGAATCTTCAAGCGAGTGTGTAAGTGCAAAAAGCCTGCTCTGGAAAGGAATGTTCATTGCGATTATATCTTCCGGAAGCGGAAAAACTGCTCCGGGGTATATAATGCCGAGTATTACAACAAGGAGTGCTGCGAGGGAAGTAAACCAGATTTTTCTGTTTTGAAAAGCGATTACGCAGCCATACATTAAGAGGGCTATGCCCAGTACAATCCATTTCATAATTTCCATTGTTATATCCTACTGATTTTCCTTAAAATTTTCTATCGGCTCTGCCTTATGTATCTTTCTGCTTTTTCTTATGGAAAAATAAAGAACAAGGATAGAAGCTGTCATAAAAACTGCTGCCGTAACGAGCATTACCGGGAGCATGAGGGAAGATTCTGTTTTTGGAAATAAAAGTACTGCTTCGTGGAGCGTAAAAAAACCGCAGCCTGTAAAAATTAAAAAAGAGAGAATTTTCATTATTACAGGTTTTATAAAGTTTTTAAGCAGAAGGGAAACTGCAAGTCCGAGCATGTCGGCAAGAAAAAGTCCTGCTGAACAGGCAAGCCATACAAGTACCGCTTTTTTTATTCCCCAGGTGGCTCCGAAGGTAATGGCCGTAAACTGAGTTTTGTCTCCTGCTTCTGCAATTACAAAGGTAAGGAATATTGCAAGAATTTCGAATTTAGAAGGAATGTTTTTTTCTTTTTCGTCCTCATCAGAAAAAGAAAGGTTAGTTATGGCAAACAGAAGAAAGGCAATTGCGGCTGCTGTTTTTATTATGTATGCCGGAATAACTGAACTTACGGCTCCTCCTGCAAGAACGGCTGCTGCATTGAGTACAAGAACTGCAAGGGCCGTGCCTGCAATAATGTTTCTTATCTTGTACCTGGAAGTCATTGCAACAAGAAGAATCTGGGTTTTATCTCCCATTTCTGCAATAAACTGAGCAAGCATTGCAGTAAGGAAAATTGTTCCGTTTTCCATTTTTTTAGTCTCCTATTTAAAATGCCGGGCAGTAAGTGCATCTGCTAAAAACTGTGCTTTTCTGAAACTGTGAAGAAGAAGCGGAGCTAAAAGAGATACAAGCATCTTTATTTTTTTAATTCCTTTGGCATCTGCGTAGCTTCCCCGGATAATCTGAGTTTTTATTATGAGTATAAAATCATCCAGCATGAGAGGCATAAAGCGGAATACAACCGTAACGACTGTAATAAGATAACGTACCGGTATTTTTATGAGGGTAAGCGGTTTTAAGAAATCTTTCAGTGCATCCGTAAAATCGCGTTCAGAGGTTATGTTTAAAAATGTAGAAACTGCAAAAACAGCAGTCATTGCACGGAGAATTACATGTGCTATAAAGAGCAGTTTTGTATCTGTAAGTGTAAAAAACTTTAATTTAAGAAGTACGATGTCGCTCTCTGAGGACGGGAAAAACAGAAATTGAATGACTGCCAGAAATATTACAAAAGGCAGAATTTTTATAAAGGTTTTAAGCGGCTTAAAAAAAGGAGAACGGCAGAAAAAAGTGTAGAGCACCGAACTAGAGAGGCATACAGAGGTTGCAGGAATTGAAGTTGTAAATAGAGAAGAAAAGAACAGGGTAAGAAAAATCAGGAATCTTACAACAGGAGGAAACTTAGAAACAGGACTTTTTTTTCTTTCTGCCGGTGAAGAAAACGAAGAGGAAAGTTTTCTTGCAGAAGTTATAAGGCCTGCATTTTTTATCTGTGAAAGTTCAGGGAGAGGCCGGGAAACTTCTTTTTTTAAAGCTTCGTTTTGATTTATGAGGTCTTCCCATTTTAAGTTTACGTCTGCTGCCATTTGTTCTTCGGGCCTGTGTGTGCTGAACAGAATTGTTTTTCCTTCATCAGTAAGTTTTCTGAACGCTTTAAGAATATTTTTTCTTGACGCCGGATCGAGGGCAGAAGTGGGTTCATCAAAAATCATTATGTCATTTCCGAGTGCAAAAATTGATGCAATGGAAACCTTTCTTTTTTCTCCGCCGCTTAAATAAAAAACCGGTTTGTCCCTGTATTCAGTCCAGGAAAGTCCTGCAAGTTCCATAGAGCTTTTTACGCGCTCAAGGAGTTCTTTTCCTTCCAGCCCTTTTTTAATTGCACCAAAGGCTACATCGTCTGCGGCAAATTTTTCAAAGAGGGAGGCTTCACTTTCCTGAAGCGCAAGAGCCGGGCGTTTTTCTGCATAGAGGTTTCCTGTTTCGGGTTTTAAAAGCCCGCAAAGGCATTCAAACAGAGTTGATTTTCCGCATCCGCTTTTTCCCGTTAAAGAAATGAGGCTTCCTTTTTTTAGTTCAAGATTGACGCCCGAAAAAATCTTTTCTTCTCCGTATGAAAAAGAAAGATTTTCTGCAAGAAGTGCCGTTTCGTTTTTGTCTGTATTTTTTCTTAAAGCCTTCAGTTCATCAAGAGA
>JAGABO010000032.1 GCA_017614655.1 Treponema sp.
TGTGCGTGCAGCACGTTTTCCAACTGCGAAAGTTCCGAATCCAACGAGAGCAACATCATCACCCTTTTTAAGAGCTTTAGTTACATTGTCGATGAAAGATTTGAGAGCTGCTTCTGAATCCTTTTTTGTAAGACCTGTGTCTTTTGCAATTGCGTCAACCAATTCTGTCTTGTTCATGAGAAAAATCTCCTTAATATAAAATAGTCCCCTCGCATATTTTAGTACAAGGTATCCCTTATTATAGCTTAAAATGCATTAAAATTCTAGTATCCGGCAATATTTTACAGGGCTTACGCATGAAAAAAATATTAAGTATCAAAGTGATGTTAAAGAGTTTAATGTGGATAAAAAAACACGGGAAGATATCAGTCGGACTGGAAAATAGTGTTTCAGAAAAAATTTGGCGGTAGGAAACGTAATGAGGGGCGAAAAGACTCTGTTTGCGGATGTCGCGTGAGCGACATTTTATAAGTTCCATTACCGCAAACAGCGTTTAGCATGCCAGCATGCGGTTTTGCCCATCATTCCGTTGACGATAGCCAATTTTTTTTCTGAAAGCATTATTGTAAGGTTTTTTCGGTTCGAATGATATCTGGTAGTGTTTTTTTTGCCCCTTATTACGCGTTCGACAGCTGTTTTTTAATACTAAAAGATTTTTTCATGCGTGAGTAGCTGATAAAACCTGCGAGATAATTGACAAGATTTATTTGTGTTGATATAATGGCTTTACTTTTTTGGAGGATTAGCTCAGCTGGTACGAGCGTCTGGTTTACACCCAGGATGTCGGGGGTTCGATCCCCTCATCCTCCATCAAGAATCGGGATGTAGCGCAGCTGGTAGCGCATCTGGTTTGGGACCAGAGGGTCGCAGGTTCGAATCCTGTCATCCCGACTTTTCTCGTAAAAACATACTGTTTTTTATTCCACGTTATTTTTAATTATAATCATGTTATACAGGCAACCCTTAGAGACTGATTTGTTTTTTCGGGTTTTTTTTGATAAAAGAAATCTTTATATTTGATTGGAGAAAGAAAATGGCTTTAATCAGACGCCGCTCTTCAAAATCAGCAGAAGAAGCTGAAACTTCAGCAGAGAACACAGAAACTTCCGTTCAGGAAACAACAGCATCAGAAGGTGCTCCGGAAGAAGAAAAACCAAAGAGACGCAGGGTTGTAAAAAAAACTGTTAAGACAGAAGAAAGTCAGGAAGCAGCTCCGCTGGAAAGTTCAGCTTCGGAAACGGGGGGACAGGCAGCTTCTGAAACTTCAGAGCCTGTTTCTACGGAATCAGAAGCACCTTCTGCAGAAGAGAGCCAGGCTTCTTCGGGAAGTTCAGAACATCAGGAATATCAGGGAAATCAGCGCTGGCAGAACCGGCCTTACAATCAGAATAACCGCTATCAGAATAACAGATACCAGAACAACAGATATCAGAATAACCGCTATCAGAATAACAGATACCAGAACAACAGATATTCAGCAGGAAATAATTCAAACTACGAAAGAAACCTTCAGGCCCGCATGGAAGCCGTAGAAGCAGCCCAGAGAATCG
The DNA here is from genome assembly GCA_017614655.1 of Treponema sp. GTDB lineage: Bacteria > Spirochaetota > Spirochaetia > Treponematales > Treponemataceae > Treponema_D. The sequence continues at coordinate 1,551 of JAGABO010000032.1, forward strand.
AGAATATAGAAGAATACGAATCAAAGCCGCGCCTTCGCATAAATGACCTTACAAAGATGAGCGTTATAGAGCTCCGTGAACTGGGAACTCAGCAGGGACTTCCGGCAGACGACCTTGCCGCAATGAAAAAGCAGGACTTGATTTTTTCTATCCTCAAGGCTCACACTGAACACGGCGGACTTATCTTTGCAAGCGGTGCCCTCGAGATTCTTCCGGACGGTTACGGATTTTTAAGAAGCCCGCAGAACTCTTATCTTCCGGGTCCTGACGACATCTACATTTCTCCAAGCCAGATCCGTCTTTTTAACCTTAATACCGGTGATACCGTTGACGGCCAGATCCGTTCTCCTAAGGAAGGCGAGAGGTTCTTTGCACTTCTTCGCATAGAGACCGTTAACTATGATGATCCTAAAGTTGCTCAGACCCGCGTTCCTTTTGAAAACCTTACGCCGCTTTATCCGGACGAAAAGTTCCGTCTTGAAACAGTTTCTACAGAATTAAGCACGCGTATCGTTGACCTCTTTGTTCCGATCGGAAAAGGACAGCGTCTTCTTATCGTAGCTCCTCCTAAGGCAGGTAAGACTACGCTCATGCAGAAGGTTGCAAATGCAATTACTGCAAACAATCCGGATGTTTATCTTATCGTTCTTTTAATTGATGAACGCCCTGAGGAAGTTACCGAAATGGAGCGCACAATCAATGCGGAAGTTATTTCTTCTACTTTTGATGAACAGGCTACCCGTCATGTTCAGGTTGCAGAAATGGTTCTTGAAAAGGCAAAGCGCCTTGTTGAACACAAGAAAGACGTAGTAATCTTCCTTGATTCAATTACGCGTCTTGCACGTGCTTACAACCAGACTGTTCCTACATCAGGAAAAGTCCTTTCCGGTGGTGTTGATTCAAACGCACTTCATAAGCCGAAGAGATTCTTTGGTGCTGCCCGTAACGTAGAAGAGGGCGGTTCCCTTACGATTATTTCTACATCGCTTATCGAAACCGGAAGCCGCATGGATGAAGTCATCTTTGAAGAGTTCAAGGGTACCGGTAACTCGGAAATCGACCTCGACAGGAAGCTTGCCGAACGCCGCCTCTTCCCTGCAATCAACATCAAGAAGTCAGGTACAAGACGCGAGGAGCTTCTCCTTACCGAAAACGAACTTCAGAAGATGTGGATTTTACGCAAGGCCCTTAACGACATGGAGGATGCAGACATGCTTTCGCTCATCATGGACAAGATGAAGAAGTCTAAGGACAATGATGCATTCCTTGCCATGATGAACACCGGCTCTGCTGCAAACGACTAGGGCGCGTTTACTGAATGTACGGCATATTGACCTTATTTGATTATTTTTGATAGAATAGGGCACTAAATAATTTAATCTTGTGGCTGTAACTTGGGCGATAACAGTGAGAGAATGAGGGCACTGTAAGGGGCAGTTTCTTTTTTATGAAGCCTCTTTCCTGCGAAAGTGTGGTGCTTTAGCTGACTGGTTGTTCTTTGCCGCCGGGCAAGATAAGGAGTTAATCATGAAAGAGGGAATCCACCCTGACTACAAACTTACAAAGATTACCTGCGTATGCGGAAACGTAATCGAGACACGTTCAACTGTAGAAAACATCAAGGTTGAAATCTGTTCTGCATGCCACCCGTTCTACACAGGAAAGCAGAAACTTGTTGACACAGCAGGACGTATCGACCGCTTCAACAAGCGCTACGGAATTCAGGAAAAGAAATAAGTTTTTTATTCTTGAAACGAAAAGGGCTGCCACTTAGGGGCGGCTCTTTTTTTTATGTGCGGATTGTTTCAAATGGCCGCCGCCGCGGAGAGGTGCAAAATCCTGACGGCTTCTGGTAGCGTAACAGCAGGCTATGCGCGCGTTATTTTCCAGCAGCGGTGGATTTTCCTGTTGCGGTAATCTTCCGGAACGGACTGTGCCGTTATGTCCTGAACTTCTGCACCTTCTGGAAGAAGCGCCTGATCAAAGGAAAGTCGCCTGCTGTTTGTAGAAAAGTAGAGGGTGCCTCCGTCATTCAATATGGAAAAGCACTTTGCAACGAGTGAACTCCAGTCGCGGTTAATGTCCAGCGTGTGTTCCGTCCGTTTTGAATTGGAGAAGGTGGGCGGATCCAGGATGATTATGTCGAAGCGGTTGGTCCTGTCCTTATTTGCAACTTCTGCGTTTTTCTGATTAAGGAAGCCGGTTGCATCCTGCCTTGTAAAGACATAGCGGGCCTCGTCGTCAAAGCCGTTTAAGCGGAAGTTTTCCTTTGCCCAGTCCAGGTAAGTGTTGCTCATGTCTACGCTTTCGATTCTTTTGGCTCCTCCTTCTGCTGCATAAACCGAAAAGCTTCCGGTGTAGCAGAAAAGGTTAAGCACGGTTTTTCCGCGGCAGGTTTCCCTTATGATTTTTCGAAGCGGCCTGTGGTCAAGGAAAAGTCCCGTGTCCAGATATTCAGTAAGGTTAAGCGAAAAAAGCTGTCCCTGTTCCTGGGTGATTCCCTTAATGATGCATTGTGAATCAGTCTTTTCGTACTGATCCCGTTTTCCTTCTGCACTCTGATGGCGGCGGATTTTTTCTATTACGTGGCTTTCGTCAATTTCGAGTGCCTGTGAAAGTGTCTTTTTCATGAGGGAAAGCCACAGTTCTTCTTCCTTTTCGTCTTTTTCGTAGGGACGCTCGTAAAGGTAAAGCAGTGCCCATGTACGGGATTTTTCGGCTTCCTTAACGAAAGCTGCTTCCTTTTTGTTTTCCGAAAGAACGGCATTTGTTTCTATAAGGTAACGTGCACATTCTTCTTTTGTAGTTATGTCGTCCGGTAAAAAAACATACAGGTCTACGGCAAGAGGAATTTCCGGAATGTCGCGGTCATAAAGGCGCATGCAGCTGATTCTGTTTTTGCGGGCCCACTTCTTCTGCTGCTTATAGTTTTTTGTGATTCTGTTCTTAAAGAGTTCTGACTGCTGTAAGTTCTTTACTTCTGTGCTTTCCATGCGTACATTATATCTTTTTTGCAATGCAAGGGCAAACGGCAGAAAGTTCAGCCTGCCTGCCGCTTAATTTTGAACCTGCAGCTTTTCCTTTAACTCCAGGACTTTTTCCAGCGGAAGATCAACGCACTTTGCAATTATTTCGGGTGATACCTTTTCTTTTAAAAAGTTTTCTGCAGCTTCAATTGCTTTCTGTGAACGGCCTTCTTCAAGGTCGTAGTTTCTCTGCCTCAGATATGTCATGAACTGAAACCTCCACTGCATGTTGTGCCGCGCGTCTTCTACGTAGCCTCTTAATGTCGAAGTAAAGCTGCTTCCGGCACGGTTTGAAATCAGGAACTCAAAGAACGCCCTGAGCTCTTCATCTTCAATCATTCTAGCACACAACGGTGCAATAAAAAAGTGCTTGAAATCTCCGTCGTTAAGTCTGACGTCTGTGTCTTCTGTACAGATATTCTGAAACGAATAAACCGGGTGACCGTAGTTAAAGATGTCTTCCATGCAGATAAAGATTACGTGTGAATCACGGAGGTTTTTGTAAGGCTCGCCGTCCCTAAGTGTATCAAGTGCCATGAGACCTGCATAGTAGCGCGAACGTTTTGGAAGCTCCTTTGTGTCTACAACCTGAAGTTCAATGTCGTACATGCGGTTTTCTTCCTTGACGAAAATGTCAAGGCGGATGCCTTTTTTGTCGTGGTCAAGATCGATGGTTTCTTCATTGTGCATTTCCATTCGGCTGATCCTGACGTTCAGGAGCATTTCAAGCAGATGCCTGCATGCATCGGGATGATGGCGCATAACTTTATAAAAAATAAAGTTGTCTGCAAGCGTTGCTTTTTCCCAGCGTTCTTCCGGGGTAAGTTTTCTTTCGTTTTGAGTCATAAGACCTCCATAATTAAGCTTCTGTCACTTAATTACATTGAGGAGGAACTGCAGAAAATACAAAAATATCACGATTTTTTATCAGAAGAATGTTTGACAGATTGCAGCCAGAGGAGGCAGCCGGGGAGAGGGGGTGCATTCTTGAACCAGGCAGAGGGGATGCAGAAAAGTGTTGTTTTTTTTTAAAGAAACATGCTATATTTTTTTATGAAAAAGTGGTACAATCCTTAATAAGTATGTTGACAAAGAAACCGTTAAGCGCAAAAACTCTCTTGCTCTCTTGCTCTCTTGCTCTCTTGCCCGGGAAACTGCCTGTAATATTCCACTGACTTTTAAAAATTTACCTTGCACACAAAAGCCTCATAAAAAGTTCCGCCGTGACGTCATGGTAACTGCCACGGCCGGGACTGTACGTACATACATTGAAAATAA
>JAGABO010000033.1 GCA_017614655.1 Treponema sp.
AAAAATCAAAAAAATGCATTCAACTCAGAAAAAGGAAGATGATGAAAGCCTTATTCCGGGAGTAAAGCCTTCGGAACTTAATACAGACTTTTCTAAAGACAGGCTTATAAAAAAACTTTACAGAAAAGTTCCTGTTCTTGAATACAGGGGAAGCTTTTCTTCCGTTGACTACTTTAAGATCTGCTTTATGTTTGATGTTCTTTCTCCAGAAGACGTGCTTTATCTTCCTCTTCTTGCAGAAGCACTTGCAACTTCTGGCTGGAAAGGAAAAAAGTGGCATGAGGCTCAGAAACTTATAGATAAAAATATGGGACTTTCCGTTACGACTCTTCCGGGAATGTTCAATCCTCAAAAGCCTCTTCCACACGGACAGAACGATAAAAACCGCGACTGTTTTATGGTAGAAGTAAAATCAGTTTCAGAAAACTCCCTTAGCGCAATGGAAATTCTTTCTGACTGCATTAACCTTGCAGATTTTTCTGATGAAAAGCGCATTAAAAAAATAATTCTTTCTCTGTACGAAAACATAAAGCTTTCTTTTTCTTCACAGCCGCTTTCTTTTGCGCGTAAAAGACTTTCAAGAAAAGTAACGCCTGCGGCCGCAAAAAATGAACTTCTTGAAGGTTTAAGCCAGCTATTATTCCTTAAAAAACTAGTTAAGGCTGATATTCATAAAACCTGCGCTTCTTTAAGGCGGATTTTTAAGACACTAAAAGAAAGCGGTGTCTTTGTTTTTGCGGCCTCTTCAAAACGGGAACTCCCTGGTGCAGAAAAAGCCCTTTTTAAATTTATAGAAAAAACTTCCCTTAAGGCCCCCTGTGCACGTAAAAAAGATGACGTTAATCTGCTTTATTCACTTACGGAAATCCGAGGAGAAGAAAACAGCTGCAAAACCCCGTCTGTTGATGAAGTTGTTGTTATTCCAGGAACCGTAGGTTATGCTGCAGCTGCCTTAGAAGGAGAGAAGGGCTGTTCTAAAAAGACTGTTTCTGTTTCTGCACTCTGCCACCTTTTGTCCTCTTCGCTTTTGTGGAATCTTATAAGAATGAAAGGAGGTGCTTACGGGGTTTATCTTACAAAGCAGAAGGTTTCGGGAAATTCCGTTTTCCTTACCTACAGGGATCCGTCTCCTTTTTCTTCCATAGAGACCTTTTTTAACCTTCCGGAAAGCTTAAATTCCTTCGAAGTTTCCGAAGAAGAAGCTGTTTCTGCAGTTACAGGCCTTTATTCAAACTTTGCAGAACCGTCCGTTCCGCGCCAGAAAGCAAAGGAAGCCCTTATAAACTACATTTTCGGTTATGAGCCGGGAGAAAAGTCTTCTGAAGCAAAAAAACTGCTTTCGCTTACTCAGAAAGACTTTAAAACGGCTGCAAAAGAGCTTTCCAAGGCAAAAAAAGCAGCAGAAACGGTGGTTTTCTGTCCGCAGTCACATATTACAAAAGAAATTGCAAAAAAATGTAGAAAAATCATCAAATTGACCTTATAATGTTATATTATAAAGCGGTTCCTCATTTTATTTGAGGTGTGTATATAGTAAATAGTCATAGAAAACGTTTAAGGAGGTTTTCTTAAAATGGATAAAAAAACAAAAGAGCTTATCGAACTTATAAGGCAGCTTGTTTCTGATGTTCAGGGTGCACCATATCCCGGAGAATTTGAATCTGAACTTTATCAGATCTGGTATGAACATGTTCAGAGAAACGCCCAGAACTGTTTTGAATATCTTAATGACAATTTTGAAGTTGACAAAAAGGAATTCAATAAGACTCTGGATAAAATGTTCAAATAATTACCGGATTCTGTAAAATAATACTGTATATACCTGTGTTTTCTGCCGATAAACATATAAGGTGGAAAAATGGCAGGTAAAAAAATAAAGTCAAACCAGCGTTTCATGCTCAAGGGCTCGCTCAAAAAGGGCGGCTTTGACCGTTGGCGCCTTGTTACGTGTGCCAACAGTTGTTCTACGGGTGAGGAACGCACTTTTTTTATAGAATACTATTTTGTAAATCCTTTCCTTTCACCGGATGAATGTATTCTTGGTTTTAAGAGCCGTATAGGCTCATCTGCTGCCGATCTTCAGTATGCACTTGCCGGTACCGAAGCTGCCAAATCCTTAAAGGGAGAATCCCTTGTTCAGCCTTCATTTGTTATGGTAAAAGCCGGAGTTCTTGGCCCTGACGGCGGAAGGCACATGAACCGCTATGTTCCTTTTTCTTCCGTGCATTTCGGTAAAAATGAATGTATTTTTTCTCTTGGTCCGATGGAAAATCCTTTTACGGTTTTATCGGATGATTATACATTTGGCAAGATTCAGGTTTCAAAAGCAGATCTTATGGAACATCCTGAATATCTGTGTGATGCAGGAAATATTGAATGGGATCTCCGTTTTGATTCCAAGTCGCTTTTTGCAGCTGATTATAAGAGCAGGGATGTTTCCTGGAATTGTCTTGGACCTTTAACTTATTTTACCGGAACGATTATTCTTGACGGAGAAAAATTTGCAGTTAATCCCCGTACTTCTTTCGGTTATTATGACAAGATTTTCGGCCGTGAATTTGTAAATCCTTTTTTCCATCTTCATTCATCAAATTTTACAAGCATTATTTCGGGAAACAAACTTACAGGTTCCTGCTTTGCAGTACAGGGTGAGTTTAATGGAACACTTTCTGTTCTTACCGAACTTGATGGAAAGAAGCTCGTCTTTAATGCTTTTGATTCAAAAAAGTATGAACTTACATTTGACTGTTCAAAAATGCCCGGACCGAGTGAAGACGGAATAAAACTTCACTGGACTGTAAGCGTTCATGACAAAAAATATGTGCTCGATATTGATGTTTTTGCTTCTGCTGACTCTGTTTTTGTGCGTGACTACGAAACTCCGGACGGGGCAAGAAAGCTCATGAAGGTACTCGGTGGGGCTAACGGAACAGGTGAGCTTCGCCTTTATAAGAAAATCAAGAAAAATCTTGAACTCATAGAACACGTAAAAGTAGAAAATTCTGTCTGCGAATACGGAAACATTGAACTTCCCGAATTATAAAAAAGCCTGAACTGCAGCCTTAAAAATCTAAAAATTCTTTTCAAAAAAATTTGCCTTTTTGGTTTTATATTTGTATTTTTTAAATAGAAATCAGGGAGGTAAAAAATGAATTATGACAGAATGACGTTAAAGCTTCAGGAAGCAGTTCAGGAAGCTAATTCTATTGCCGCAAGAAATGATCACGGCGAAATCGGAACAGTACATTTTCTCCTTGCTCTCCTTAAGCAGAAGGACGGCTTTGTCCCCGAAATTGTCGGCCGTACAGGGGCTAAACTTTCGCTTCTTACAGACAGGGCAGAAGCTCTTTTAAAAGAATATCCTGTTGTTCAGGGAAACAATAACATCGCTTTTTCTTCTTCTTTAGGTAAGGCATTTGCAAAAGCAGAATCAGAAATGGAAAACTTAAAGGATTCCTATCTTTCTACAGAACACGTTCTGCTTGCCCTTACGGAAGCCCAGGATAAAACCGGTTCTCTTTTAAGGGAATCTTCTGTTACGCACGAAGCTGTTCTTGCTGTCCTTAAAGACGTAAGGGGCTCTTCACCTGTTGATTCACAGAATCCGGAAGAAAAAAGTCAGGCTTTAAAAAAATACTGCATTGATTTAACGGAACGCGCCCGGCAGGATAAAATAGATCCCGTTATCGGCCGTGATGAAGAAATAAGGCGTGTAATGCAGATTATAAGCCGCCGCACAAAAAACAATCCGGTTCTTATCGGTGAACCTGGTGTAGGAAAAACTGCAATAGTAGAAGGTCTTGCCCGCCGTATTGCTTCGGGGGATGTTCCGGAAAGCCTGCGTAATAAAAAACTTCTTTCGCTTGATCTTGGTTCCCTTGTTGCCGGTGCAAAATTCCGCGGTGAATTCGAAGAAAGGCTTAAGGCAGTAATAAAAGAAGTTACCGAAAGCGAAGGAAACATCATCCTATTTATTGATGAACTTCACACAATCGTTGGAGCAGGTTCTGCAGAAGGAAGCATGGATGCGGGTAATCTTTTAAAGCCTGCTCTTGCCCGAGGTGAACTTCACGTAATAGGTGCTACTACTCTTGATGAATACAGAAAGTATATCGAAAAGGATTCTGCCCTTGAGCGAAGGTTCCAGCAGCTTTTATGCAAGGAGCCGACGGTAGAAGATACGATTGCAATTCTCCGCGGACTTCGTGACAAGTACGAGATTCATCATGGAGTGCGCATTAACGATGAAGCCCTTGTTTCTGCCGCAACCTTGAGTGCTAGATACATTACAAACCGTTTTCTTCCGGATAAGGCAATTGATCTTGTTGATGAAGCTGCAAGCCGAATCAAAATGGAAATAGAAAGTCAGCCGGTAGAACTTGATAAGCTTGAACGTAAGCTTCTTCAGCTTGCAATAGAAAGGCAGTCACTTCTTAAAGAAGATGATGATTTAAGTAAGGAAAGGCTTGTAAAACTCGAAGCAGAACTTTCTTCTGTTCAGGCAGAACGCGATGCGATGAAGCTCCGCTGGCAGAACGAAAAGACGCTTATTGAAGGACGCGGTAAACTTAAGGAAGAACTGGAAAAAGCCCGCTTTAATCAGGAAAAGTATACCCGCGAAGGAAACCTCGAAAAAGCAGCTGAACTTAAGTATTCAATAATTCCTTCACTTGAAAAACAGATAGAAGAGCAGAAGGAATCAGCCGGCGAAAAAGAAACTGATGCTCAGAGAATGAGCCTTCTTAAAAAGGAAGTTACCGAAGAGGATATTGCACGCGTCGTAAGCACCTGGACAGGCATTCCTGTAAGCAAGATGATGATGAGCGAAAAGCAGAAATATGTTGCCCTCGAAAGTGTCCTCGAAAAGCGGGTCGTAGGTCAGGAAGAAGCTGTGCGCACGGTAAGTGATGCAATCAGGCGTAACAAGGCCGGCTTAAATGATCCGGACAGGCCTCTCGGAAGCTTTCTTTTTATTGGTCCTACGGGTGTGGGAAAAACTGAACTTGCAAAAACTCTTTCGGATTTTCTTTTTAATGATGAACGCTCGCTTACAAGAATCGACATGAGCGAGTACATGGAAAAGTTTTCTGTTTCACGCCTCATCGGAGCTCCTCCGGGATATGTAGGCTATGATGAAGGCGGACAGCTTACGGAAGCCGTGCGGAGAAAGCCGTACAGTGTTGTTCTTTTTGACGAAATCGAAAAGGCTCATCCTGATGTGTTTAACATTCTGCTTCAGGTTCTCGATGACGGCCGCCTTACCGACGGACAGGGACGCATTGTAGACTTTAAGAATACCATCATCATCATGACCAGTAACCTCGCTTCGGATGTAATTCTTGATGCAGGTGAAAAAAATATTCCGCTCGAAGAAGTGCGCGAAAAAGTTGATGCAGTTCTTAAAGCTTCGTTCAGACCGGAGTTCCTTAACCGCATTGATGATACAATCATGTTCCGTAACCTCGAAAAAGATTCCATCAAAAAGATTGTTGAACTTCGCCTTAACAAGGTAAAGGAACGCCTCCTGGAAATGCACATAGACATTTCTTTTGACGAAAGTGCCCTGGACTTTATCTGTTCAAAAGGTTTTGTCCGCGAGTTCGGAGCACGTCCCGTAAAAAGGGCAGTGCAGACATACGTAGAAAATCCTCTTTCTAAGCTTCTGCTTTCGGGAGAAGCCGGTGCTAAGGGAAAAATCCGCGTAACTTATGAAGGCGGCGGGGTGGAATTAAGTTTCAAAAATGAATAAAATGTATTCATGATTTTGAAATGCTTTAATCTTAAAAAAATAGTGCTTCCTGTCCTTGTTCTGATTATTTCGGGACAGGGAGCCTTTGCTGCAGGAAATGCTGCAGGTTTTACTGCAGGCGGCTGTGTTCAGGCTGTGCAGGAGTCGGACGTAGAAGCGTCTGTTCTTCTGGGGCTTACCTATAAAAGAGAAACCTTTCCTTTTTATTTTTATGCAGGGTCTGCTTTTTCCGGAATAAAGCCGGACAATATTTTTGTTTCTTTTGACTATCACCTTTTTGATTCGGTAATCGGCTCTTCTTTTGTCCACTGGTATACAGGCCCGGGTTTTTCCCTGGGCTATGACTTTGACGAGGGGGCATTCATTCCTGAACTGAGGCTTGTGCTCGGTACAGGCTATTTTGTTTCTTACGGAGTCGAAGTTTTTGCACAGATCTTTGCAGAAGGCGGCATGCAGATTGCAGACAGTAAGAGTTTCTGCGGTTCTATGAACGCCGAAGCCGGGATAAGGTTTTATTTCTAGGACGTGAAAATACGTTTTTTCTGTGTTAAAATGTAGTTAATAAAAGAATTAAGGAGAAACCATGAGAAGAACAG
>JAGABO010000034.1 GCA_017614655.1 Treponema sp.
CATAGAGTGCCTTTATGATTTTCGGATAGCGGCTTTCATATTCCCTGATTATATCCGCCGTATTATCTTGTGATGCATCATCATGAACGACGATTTCAAAAGGAAAATCTGTTTTCTGCGAAAGAAAGCCTTCCAGCGCAGCCGCAATATACGGTCCGTGATTAAACGCCATGCACTGTATTGAAACTACCGAAAGTCCGTTATCTACAGGCACCCAGTTTTTTGTAATATCGTCTTCTGAAATGGAAAGCATTTTACCCCTATTACTCCAGATGTGATTATAATCGTTTTTCCCGGCCGTTGTCTTTAATAAAGCCGGAAAATAATTTATAGAAAAAGAGACGCATATATACTAAACTGAAGTCATGTCAAAGGTAATCACCGTAACAAGTCCGCTTTTACCGGACTTAAATGAATTTAAGAAACTCCTCGAGGATATCTGGAACCGCAGGTGGATTACCAACAGCGGACATTATCATGAAGAACTTGAAAGAGCACTTGCCGGATATCTTGGCGTAAAATACATAAGTCTTTTTACAAACGGAACGCTTCCGCTTATTACGGCATTAAAGGCGCTTGATTTAAGCGAAGGAGAAGTAATTACAACTCCGTATTCTTTTGCAGCAACGGCACATTCAATATTGTGGAGCGGATTAAAGCCTGTTTTTGCAGATGTAGATCCCGCAACAGGAAACATAAATCCTGCACTTATTGAAAAAGCCATAACCGAAAAAACTGTTGCTGTCATGCCGGTACACGTTTACGGAACGCCGTGCGACACAGACGCAATAAAGAAGATTGCAGAAAAATATAGCCTCAAGGTAATTTACGATGCAGCGCACTGCTTTGGAGTTACAGTAAACGGAAAGTCTGTTCTTGAAGCCGGTGACATGTCTGCAGTTTCATTTCATGCAACAAAAGTCTATAACACCGTAGAAGGCGGAGCACTTATATGCAGCAGTGCAGAAATGAAAGATAAAATCGACCATCTTAAAAATTTCGGGTTCAGTGATGAAGTAACGGTAGAAGGAGCAGGAATCAATTCAAAAATGGATGAACTGCGTTCTGCTTACGGCCTTCTTAATTTAAAGCTGATTGATGAAGCAATTGCAAGACGAAAACGAATTGCACAGCTTTACCGTAAAGCCCTTAAGGATATTCCCGGCCTCCGATTCCTTTCTGATGTTGACGGAGTAAGGCACAACTATTCATACTTCCCTGTATTCATTTCAGAAAATGACTTCGGGATGAGCCGTGATGCCCTTTACGAAAAAATGAAGCAGTACGGAATTTTCTGCCGCAGATATTTTTATCCGCTCATTTCTGATTTCCCGGTTTACCGCAGCCTTGAATCAGCAAAAAAGGAAAACCTTCCTGAAGCGACAGAACTTGCAGAACAGGTTCTGTGCCTTCCGATTTACGAAAGTCTTTCGGATGAAGAACTACAGAAAGTCATTTCAGCAGTAACAGAAAAAAACTGAGGCCGGCACTTATTTTTTAACTTTCCGCTTAAATGTCATAAGGACATCAGAAAGACATCCGTTGCGCAGAATGAAAAGTACAAGACCGTACGTCAATGCTCCGCAGAGTGTTGAGAGCAGGATTTTCAACATGATGTTCTGCGTAAAAAATAAAACCGCGGCTACAGCAAGACTCATTACGGCCGTTGCCAGAACAGCGTGAAGCATATTCCTGATTACATAAGGAATGACATCACGGCACGGCATGTGCCTGACAAAAAACACCGCCTGAAAAACCAGAATGAAAAACTCTGCCAGAACAGATGCAATTCCCGCTCCGAGACAGCCGAGCCTTAAAATCAAGAACGAATTACAGACTATGTTTATGACCGCACCCAAAGCATGAGAAATAAAAACAGTCTTTTCTTTTTTGACTGCAGGAAGAACCTGCGCACCAAGTATTGTGTGTGCAGATATGATTATTATGATGAATGACATGACGCGCATCGCAGGAACTGCAGGAAGGTATTTTTCTCCGCAGAATAAAAGCATCAGGGGTTCCGACAGAAAAAATATTCCTGCGGCACACGGAAGCGCTATAAGAAAATTCATGCTCAGGCTTTTTTTGACGAGGTTATAGAACTTCTCCCCATCGTTTTTTTCACTGTAATATGAAAGCCTTGGAAGAAGAACTCCTGCAAGGGAAGTTATAAGCATCAGCACCATTCTGTTTATCTTTATTGCTGCAGAATAATACCCTACTTCCGCATCATTTGACAAAAACCCCAGCATGCTTGAATCCAGAGTTTCATAAATGGAAGTTACGAATGCCATTGCAAAGAAAATAAAGACAGGCTTAAGGTGTTTTTTAAGTTCCAGCCTGCCTTTATAATTAAGCCTGACATATTTCCGCGCGTAAATCAAATTGAATGCATTGCAGCCCACCGGTGCAATCAGTCCGAAAATCATGTACGGAATAAGATCATCAGGCGTCCTTACAAAAACAAAAAGAAACCCCAGGCTTAAAAGCTGAAAAACCGAAGTCCTGAGCGTTATGAGCTTGAACTCTTCAAAAGCATTGTAAAGCCACGAAAAACTCAGCGCCCTGAAAATTATTGTACTTGAAGAAAGGATCATAAGGACTCTGTAGGCCTTAAACTTCGGAACAACAACAAGCGAAAGTGCAAACAGAAAATAAGAAACGCAAGTCGAAATAAGATTCAGTACAAGGATTTCCTTAGAGAATTTATTAAGCGCATTTCTGTCTTCTTTTATGCGGGCTGCTTCGCGGGTAGCGTACGTGCCCACTCCAAGTCCCGCAAGCATTGCAAAATAAAAGGTTATGGAGTTTGAAAAGTTCACCTGACCGATTCCATCCGGTGCAAGAATTCTAGAAGCATAAGGAAACGTGATTACTGGAAAAACAAAATCCATGAACGCTTTTATAAATGAGAAGAAAGCATTTTTTTTAAGAGATTTCTGTTCCATTTTTTATAAGAGTGAAAACCCGA
>JAGABO010000035.1 GCA_017614655.1 Treponema sp.
AATTCCGGTTTCTTTTTTCAAAGTTTCGAATGCAATGCGATCTGCATCAGTTACACCAGTTGAACGGAAATTTTTTGTATCAGAAAGAATTCCGCCTAAAAGAACTTTTGCAATCTGTTTATCATATTCGATTCCACAATCGCGGTAACGAATCCATACGATTGTTGCCGTTGCGCCGAGAGGGCGTGCATCGTAAACAATCTGTCCGCTTGTTGTAATGGCGCCGTCATTGTGATGGTCAATGATGCTGATAACTTTTGCATCTTTTAATCCGTCTGCGCTCTGTGTGTATTCGCTGTGGTCAACAAGAACCATTGTTTTTCCGGAAGCGTTATCCAGAACCGGCGGTGGTTCAATACCTGCTTCTTTAAGAATGTAAGCTGTCTCGTTGTTTATTTTTCCAAGAGTTACTGCATGAGCATCATATCCGAGTTTCTGAAGAAAGTCTGCGTAAGCGATTGCGCTTGTTACAGTATCAGAATCCGGGCTTTTGTGACCTGTTACATAAATCGGCTCTTCAATTTTTCCCATTGCGGCCATGTCGCTTCGATGAATTGCAACATTCTGCTCTGCTTCTTTGTTAAATTTTGACTGTTTGCACTTTCCTCCTAAATAAAATGCAGCAGCGGCGACTACTACAAAAGCTGTAGCAGCTAAAATGATTTTCTGTGTTTTTTTGTTTAACATAAGGTTACCTCACTTCCTTTGTTGATGATAACGAAGATTTTACGCAATTCTGATGTTTAATGCAATATTTTTTACGCAGATGTTCTTTCCTGCAATTGCTTCAATATGATAAAAAAAGGCGGGAGTGCCCCGCCTTAATGAATCAACAAACGTTCTTATTCAGTATATGTAAATGTGGCAACTTTGCTCCATTTGCTGTCTTCCACACCGCTTTCCATACTTTCTACGCTAATCCAGAAATAAAGCTTATCTCCATTTTTTATGGACTCCCAATTTTCTATGAAGAAACTTGCGGTAAGTTTAGAAAGCTTTTTCATAAAATCCTCCGGCGATTTTATTTTTTTATTTTGGGCGAAGGCGAGCACAGCAAGACAATACCCAAAATTTTAAACTGGGGGCATTGCGTTTCCTAGAATTTGTTTGCAACAAGCAGGAACATTACGTTTTATTGTTAAAGAGTTCCTTTTATGCTAATATATTTGTTATGGCATACGAAGTAACGGCAACCAGACGACGGCCCCAGCGTTTTGAAGACCTGGTCGGTCAGGAATTTGTTGCACAGACATTTAAGAACTCAATTCAATCAGGAAAGATTGCGCACGCATACCTTTTTTCAGGACCGCGTGGCTGTGGAAAAACTTCAACTGCACGTATTCTTGCAAAGGCACTTAACTGCGAAAAGGGGCCGACTGCAACTCCGTGCGGAGAATGTGCTGCGTGTAAAGAAATAACCGCGGGTTCTTCCCTCGATGTAATCGAAATAGACGGTGCCTCAAATACAAGCGTTAACGACGTGCGTCAGATTAAGGACGAAGTTCTTTTTCCGCCGAACAGTTGCCGTTACAAGATTTACATAATCGATGAAGTTCACATGCTTTCTACTTCGGCATTCAACGCACTTCTTAAAACAATCGAAGAGCCGCCGCCATACGTAATATTTATTTTTGCAACAACAGAACTTCAGAAAGTTCCGGCTACAATCAAGAGCCGCTGCCAGCAGTTTAACTTCCGCCTTGTGCCTGTAGAAAAAGTAAAGGAACAGCTTGCCCTTGCCGCACAGGAACTCGGCATGAAGGCGCAGGACGAAGCACTTTACTGGATTGCACGCGAAGCCGGCGGTTCAATGCGCGACAGCTACACGCTTTTTGATCAGGTTGCGGCATTCAGCGACGGCGAAATCACTTACGAAAAAATCCGCGACAAGCTTGGTCTTGTTGGAGTTGACCGTTTAAACGAACTTTTCGGACTCTGCGTAATGGCTGATTCAGAAACGGCGCTTCTTAAAATTGATGAATACCTTCAGAACGGTGTAAGCATCGAACAGCTCATTTCTAACTGCACGGAATATCTGCGTTCACTTCTACTTCTTAAAAACGGAATCAGAAAGGAAGCACTTCTCGGTCAGAATCCGGAGCGTTATTCAAAAGAAGTTCTTGAAGCCTGGAGCAGCATCCAGATTGAACGCGCACTCAGTATTTTTATGCAGCTCTACCGCGACATACGTTATTCACTCAGTGCACGTTATGAACTTGAACTTGCAGTCAGCCGCCTCTGCTGGCTTAAGGATTTTGTTTCTTCTGCAGAAATAAAGCGGGCAGTCGAAGCAGTTAAACCTCTGCTTTCGGAAGCTGCTTACCCTCGACGCATTCAGATTAATCAGAACGGAGAACCGGTTCAAAAAGAAGAGCCGCAGCAGGCACCGCGTGTTAGTGCGCCCGGAGCTCAGCCGATGAACTTTTTTAATGTGCCGGGTGCAGGAGGAGAGCAGCGCCCTTTTCCTGATGGCGGAGCTGAACCGCCTGTAAAATCAGCAGGCAGCACAAGCCTTCCTTCTGTTCAGGAAAATACGCCCGCTCATGAAGAAGTTCCCGTTTTTAAAGCATCGGCAGATTCTTCTACAGAGGAACTTCGTTCTTCGATGATAAAGCATTTTTCTTTCAAAGATGAGCTTGTTGCAAGTGCGCTTAATTCTACACAGAACTGGGGCTTTGACGGAGAAAAACTTACGGTATTTACTCAGAACAGCTTTACTAAGATTCAGCTGGAAAACGCCCGCAGAACAGTTGAAGATTATTTAAGTGAAGCTTATATGAAAAAAGTTTCGTTCGAAGTAAAGCAGCTGGAAATAAAAAAAGAAGCAAAGGAACTGCCGCCTCAGGTTGAACTGATCCGCGATGTGTTTAAGGGCTCGGTTCTTGGCTGGCAGTAAGTCTGTAATTTTTGGGAGGAATATAAATTGATGAATCCATTTTCGATGATGAAAAATCTTGCCGGAATGCAGGAGCAGTTTCAGAAAGCGCAGGAACAGATGGAACAGCTTACGGCCACAGGTTCATCCGGCGGTAACATGGTTAAGGTTACTGTAAACGGTAAGTTTGAACTTACGGACATTCAGATTGACCCTATCTGCGTAGACAGCCGTGACGTACCGATGCTTCAGGATTTGATTAAAGCAGCTTACGGCAACGCTATGGAAAAAATCCGTGAAGAACTTAAGAATAATTCAGGAAGCCTTCTTTCCGGCCTTAATATTCCGGGAATGTAATCCGGAGAATAATCTGATTTATGAATGCCCTTGATGAACTGACAGAAAGCTTTTCGCGTCTCCCCGGTATCGGAAAAAAATCTGCATCCCGTATTGCAAATCATCTTTTAAAAGCAGACATGCTTTTTGTAAACCGTTTTGCAAAACAGATAGAAACTCTTCAGCAGAAAATTAAGCCGTGTTCAGTGTGCGGTTCCTGGACAGAAAACGATCCCTGTCCCATTTGCAGTGACCCTTCGCGCGACAGAACGGTTATCTGTGTTGTAGAGCAGCCGCAGGATGTTACTACAATAGAAAACTCTCATGAGTTTACGGGCCTCTTTCATGTTCTCGGCGGAGTAATAAATCCGCTTGAAGGAATTGGTGCAGCCGAACTTCATCTTGATGCGCTTCTTAACCGTGTAAAGGAAAACGGCATAAAGGAAGTAATTCTTGCAACAAATCCAACCGTAGAAGGAGATACGACTGCCCTTTACATTCAGCGTCTTCTTTCCGAAACTGATGTTGTCGTAACGCGGCTTGCTTCGGGACTTCCCGTCGGCGGTGATCTTGAATATGCAGACCGTCTTACGCTTGCCCGTTCTTTCCGCGGCCGCCGTGAATTTTAAAAGAAGAACCGCATAAAAAAATTGTCATTTTTTTGTAATTTTTAAAAAATAGCAGCAATTATTAAGGTGATGAAAGCCCTTAATTTTTTGATGCTGTTTTTTTATTTTAGTTTTGCATCTGTGTTGTGCAGCTGCGGATTTCTGTGCGAAAAAGAAGAAGTCTCTTTTTTTCTTCCGGATACTTATAACGAACAGAGTGTTACATTTTGGAAAGTTACAGTCTGTGATTCAAACGGAATCTGTTACAGTAAAATCTGCGAGGCCGGTAAAAATGCAGCCTTAGAATTCAACAGAAATGCCCTGTCTTCTGTTCTTGCCTTTCCTTCTGATGTGTCCGGCGCAAATCCATACGGAACTGTTTATCCTTTTGATTTCCCTGTTGATTACAAAAACGGTTTTGCTTCTCTCGTACTTTATTCCCTTTTCTTAAGTTCAGAAAATACTCCCGCAGAAAAAGAATGGTTTCTTTCCCGCTTTAACTGGCAGCGCTTTATAAAAGAATGCGCCCAACTTGATGATCCCTGGCTTCTGGATAAAGAGCAGATTATGAATGCAATCGCTGAAGGCAAGTTCAGGAAGAATCTTTTAAAATGAAGCTGCAGCTGTGGAACAGGGGAAGTCTTTATTTTCGGCAGTTTAGGGTATTCTAAATGCACCGTTTGGTGTAGAATGGTTCTGATGAAGAAAATCCTGCTTTTTTCTTTTTGTATATTTCTCTGCATATCCTGTTCAAAAAGCGGCAGGCAGGAAAACGGCATTCTTGAAGTTTCGCAGGACGTTTCCGTAAAAAATATTGAACATCTTAAATTTCACAAATGGTATTCTTTTTCTGACGGTAAGATTCAGGAGGACGTAAAGCCGGATAAAGCCCCCGATGTTCAGCCCAGGCCGTGGACAGATGCAGTGCGTATTTCCAGTGCAGGTTGTGTTCCCAAAGATTCCAGGCGGGCTTCTTACGAGGCGTATGCGGTTCTTAATAAAAGAGGAATGATTGCTTTTACGGAGAACAGCGCCGAGCTTTTTGGTGATGAAATGCTGTTCAGCGGTACAACTGCCGACGGACTTGTCTTCAGTGCAGGAAAACCCGTTCTTTATTTTTACAAAAGTTCTTTCTTTAATGATGACGAAAAAAAGAAGCCTGCTCCTGTTTTAGGAAGCAGATGTTTTCTTGCCGAGTTTGATTCATCAACAAAAAATTTTTATCCGCTTGTAACTTACGAAAACATGAACCTTACGCAAAATGAGCAGATTACAGGCTACTTCTGGGACGGAAAAACCTGGATGTGCTGTGTTAAGGATACTTCGAACGATATCCGGGATCTTGCAGGAAAGTTCAAGTATCTTCTGTGGGAGCCGCCCATGGCTTTAACGGAAATAAGTCCTGCTCTTGGCGGTGAAGTTTTTTATTTTCAGTATTCCAACGAATCAGTTTATTTAAGTTTAAGCCTGCCTAAAAAATTCGAAGAAGCTCCTGCGGAATTAAAAAAGCTTCTGTCGGCACTTCCTAAGAAAACAAGCTTTTATGTTTCCTGGCGCAACACAGACGGAACAAGTCCGATCGGATACTTTAATGAAGGAACAGGAGATGTTTCCATAAATGCGAAGGGCGGCATTTTTGAACGTGCAGGAATAATGGCCGTAGTTTTTTCTGAAGGAACGGTTTTTATAAAAAAAATATCCGGAGAAGAAACGGTGTCTTTAAGGCTTCCGCGTCTTCCTGCCGGATTTGTTTATGGTGAAGTTTGTGCCGCAGGTTCATCTCTTTATGTTTCCTGGGAAGAGAACGACTTTGAATATTTCTACAAGACAAAGCGTTCCGGTTTTATAAAAATAGATGTCTCTAATATTTTATAAGAAGTTTTCCCTTTAACGGATTTTCTGCCTTCTTAATGTACAGGTATCTGAGCGGATGAATGTCCAGTGCATTCTGTGACCAGCCGCCTATTTCGTCTAAATTGATTACGTGAAGACTGAGTGAATGATTTACAGGAATGATTTCGCCTTCATCGAGTAAAAGCTGTTCTGCCCTGGAAAGAAGCTTCATTCTTTCTGCCGCAGAATCAGAACGGCTTGCCTGCAGAAGAAGCGAATCATATTCTTTGTTTGAATAACCGCTTTCGTTAAAACTTGAATTGCTCCTGAAAAGTTCGAGGAACGCAAGGGGATCAGCATAGTCACCTATCCACGAATAAAAGAAAATATCAGCATTCCAGTAAGGAATAGACGCATTGTAACGTTCAACAGGTGCATTCTGAACAACCAGTTCAACTCCTAAAGGTTCCCATGCTTTTTTAAGAAGTTCAGACCATTTTGAAGTAAAGTCCGGTTCAGCTCCTGCAAAAACAAGCATCAGTTTTTTATCGCGCGGAATATTCAGTTCATCGCGGGCTTCGTTCATAAGATTAAGGGCATCATCAGCATCATAATCACTAAGGCCTGTAACCTTAGGATAACCCGAAAGCTGATAAATAAGAGTTTCTGCCTTCATGTAATAATCTTTTCTGAGTTCATCATAAGGAACTGCATAAAGAAGCGCCTGCCTGATTTTTGGATTGTTCCACGGTGCATTTGTGTTTTTAAAAAAGAGATACGTTGTTCCAAAATTTGCACTTACATGAACGCTGTCTTTATCGATTATTTTATCTGAATCAGCATAACTGTCTACCCAGTCTGTATTGCCGGTATTATAAGTAAACGTGTTTTCATTTACATCATCACTTAAAGTAATTGTTATGCCGGGAATTATTACTTTATCTGCTTCGTGATAGTTTTCGTTTTTCTTAAGGACAATTTTTTCGTCAGTGCAGCTTTCAAGAACAAAAGCTCCGGAATACACACCTTTCTTTTTGCTCACGGCGCACAGGGAATGATGACACAGAAGACTTGCAAGATGACCGGTCGGCTCTTCAAGATTTACAACAAGAGTTGTATCATCCCGTGCATTTATTCCTACAGAAGCTGCATCTGTTTTTCCGTCGCGGAAGAGGGCTGCATTTTTTACGCAGTCAAGGAACGAAGAAAACGGTGCGCCTTTTGTGGATAAAAGAGAAAGCCACGATTCTTTAATGACAGATGCCGTTATCGGGGTTCCGTCAGAAAATTTTACGTTTCCTTTAAGTTTAAAAGTCCAGCGCTTTTTATCGCGCGAAATTTTGTATGATTCACAGATTGCGTTTACCGGTTCAAGAGTTACAGGATTGTAAGAAAAGAGTCCTTCATAAAGTCCGGTAAGAAGCTGGGCTTCATTTGCATAACTTGCGGTATGAGGATCAAGGTCGTATGCATGCTTTCCGCTTACAATTCTTATTTCTCTCTGAGTTTCTGCTTTTTCTGCAAAAGAGAGTACAGCGGGAAGAAGTGCTGCAATCATACATAGTATTTTTCTTAAAGACATTTTGACTCCGGTTATACATCAGCGATGCCGAGCTTTCTCATCTGCTCCTGTTCTTCGCGGTAGGCAACATATTCGGCACGATGCTGATTTGTTTTTACAAGAATATTTTTTATCGCAGTAAGTTCCATTTTGATTCCCTTAACTTTGGGGCGGTTTACTACGCTTACAGAATTTTTAAAATACTCATCTAAAGCGCCTAACAGTGTGTGTATTCTTGAACAGTCGCCGATCTGATTGTTAAGGAAATCGAGGCTTTTATTTTCTTCGAGAGCAGAAATTCTGTTGTATCCCGGAGAATGTCTTACGGAAAATGAAGCATAGTATCTTGCTCGTTTTGCAAGTCCGATAGAAAATTCATTGAACTTTATAACTTCTTTTTTCTTTGCTTCTGTTTTTTTGTCCATGATGATGAGCGTGTATTCAACATCCGGTGTTGCAAGATTAAACAGCTGCCTTATAAATTTAAGAAGCTTATCTTTGAATGAGTTGTGTTCACTCTGCAGCAGTTCATGATTTGTTGTAATTTTGTGGAAGCACAGTTCAAACTGATCATATAGGGTTCCAAGAATACGGATTCCTTCCATAAGAAGTTCATGAACATCAACCTGATTTTCTTTTGCTTTGCTTTCGTCTTTTTCCGGCTGGAACTTTTGAATGAGGTCATTCTGTTTTTCTTCTTTGTTCGGAGCCGTTTCTTCCTGAGCAATTTCGTTTATGAGTTCAGGAATAAAAGGTCTGCTGCTCATGCATGTAGGGTAAATCTTCCTGATTTCGAGTATCATTTCCGGAGTAGAAGAATAGGCTTTTTCTTTGTTGAATGCAGGATTAGAAAAAATTGCACGCCTTACATCTACTTTATAGGCTTCTCGCTGATATTCTGCAAGTGATTTTAACCCTTCATTTATTTCGGTAATTGCCTCTGCACTTTTGTGAGTTGTATCTTTTATAAGACTTAAGATAATCGGCTGAGCTCCGGTTCGCAGGGCTTTTATACAGTTTGCAAGACCTTTAGTATTCGGTTTGGCAGAATTTTCGGTAAGGGAATTCCAGAGGAAAGTGTTGTTCAACTCAAGAAGTTTTCTTATTTTATCCATTGTAAGCTGACTGACCGAAAAACGCATGTAGTTGCATACAAAATCAATCATAGTTTCGTAATCGCTGCATCTGATTCCAAGTGTCATGCTGCGTTCATTTTCGCTGAACTCACTGCTTTCGGGAACTACAATTTTAGAAATCTTTTTTTCCTTTTTGTACGGGTCAGGAGTGATGAGATTTTTGTTCATTAGTGCATTAAACAGGTTTCGTATACAGGTAAGATGAAGCCTATAGTCTTCCTGAAGTTTCGGAAGAAGCTTTAAGTCCAGTTCCTGTCCTTTCTGTTCAATTAACTGAATAATCTGGTGATTAAAATCCTGATTTTCCTCTGCCATACCTTTTCCCTGAAAATACGGTTTTTCTACTATATTTATCGGTATATTTTATTCAATTCTTTAGACATTGTATATGCTAAACAACTATATGCATTAATAAGCGTTAATACATAATTCAATCAAGAATTTGCATATTTATGCCGAAAATGAAAGTGGAGGATTATTTTAAAATGCCATATCTTATAGCTGGAATTGCGATCCTTTCGGTTGTAGCCCTGCTTTTGCTCATAATGGGTAGAAAAAAAAGTGACGGTTCTTCCGGTTCCGCAGCCGGTGCAAAGGCACAGAATCAGATTATCCGTGCAGCCAGCAAAAAACTTGCAAAAGATCCTCATGATCCGTC
>JAGABO010000005.1 GCA_017614655.1 Treponema sp.
CTTCTTCACTTGCGTCCGGCGAAACAAAGGTAACGTCAATTCCCATTTTTTTCATTGTAACGGCAATAAGGTTAAAAGTTCCTCCGTAGATTGATGAACTGGAAACAATGTGGCTTCCGTTTTCGCAGATGTTAAAGAGTGCAAAGAAGTTTGCAGCCTGTCCGCTTGAAGTAAGCATTGCGGCCGTTCCTCCTTCGAGGGCTGCAATTTTTGCTGCTACATAATCGTTTGTAGGATTCTGAAGGCGTGTATAGAAATATCCTGATGCTTCAAGATCAAAGAGCTTTCCCATGTCTTCGCTTGTGTCATACTTGAAGGTTGTTGACTGATAAATCGGGATCTGTCTCGGTTCACCGTTTTTAGGCGTGTATCCAGCCTGTACGCATTTTGTGTTCTGTTTCATTTTCTGCTCCTGTATGAGAATTATGGAAGGGTATAACAGACTTCCTTTTTTACTTAGACGGCATTGTAGCATTTTTTACTTTGTGTTAAAAGGGTGTAAAAAAAGTTTTATAAGTTGTCTTCCTGAAGGTTAACTCGCAGTTGCGCGCCGGTGTAAATTATAGTAGAATGGGTTAAATTAAGAGGATATTATGGGAAGAAAAAAGTATCTGGGAAAATCAATTCTTCTTATTCTGCTTATAGCAATTCTCGTGTTTTTCGGTCTTTTATGGTTCGATTACATCGGTGCAATTTCTACAAAGCAGTCATTTTCATGGTTTTACAAGCTTTTAGGGCTTACTCCGCAGACTTCTGTTTCTGCTTCCGGAGTTGATGACCTTGAGTTTTTTGATATTGATGAAGACAGGCTTGCTTTTGGCCTTGAATCTGTTGAACTTATGCGTGAAGAACTCAACAAACGTGAAGTAGAAATCCGCCAGAGTGAAGACCAGAACGCCCGTATAGCCCTTGAACTCGAAGACGAAAAGAAAGCTTTCGAAGAAGAGAAAAAAACATTCAACAACCGCGTTCAAAAATACGATGATAAAAGTAAGAGAATCGAAAATGCCGTCGCGCAGTTTAACGGTATGCTTCCGGAAAAGGCAGTGGACATAATGGTTCAGATGTCAAAGGACGGAAAATCTCAGGAAGTTATAGACATCCTGAGGCGTACGGATGAAATTGCAGAGGAAACAGGTACTTCTTCGATGGTTTCTTACTGGCTGTCCCTTATGCCCAAGGAAACATCGGCAGAACTCCTCAGAAAGCTGGTAGCAAAGCCTACAAAGCTGGATTAAAAGAAACGGCACTTTCTGATTCATCAAAGTCAGGAGGTTGCCGTGCATTCATTGAACGTTCAGGTTCCGGATAAAACTCTTCCGCTTAAGTTAAAGGGAAGCAGTCCTTACAGGAATCAGAAAAAAACAGCATCTTTTTCTAATCTCATAAATGAAGCTTCAAGAAGAAAGGATGCCGCATTCAGAAAAGAAAATCCTGCAAAAACTTCAGAAATAAAAAAGGATAATGTTTCTGCAGAAAAAAATTATGCTGCTAAGGAAACAGCTCCTTCTAAAAATGCCGGAAAGAATATAAAGGCATCTGTAAAAACAAGAGAAAATGCTTTACCGGAAACAAATCAGGAAAAAGAAAAATTTACCTTCAGCGATATAGATCTGTCTTACTTCGAAACAGAACCTGCTGCACTGGACGAGGCCGTAAAGGTAAGGTTCCCTGCTGCAGAAAACAGTGACATAGCAGTGTTCGAAAAAAGCAGTTTTAACGCCGCAGTTTCCCGTATTAACTCCGAAGCCTTAAATACAGTCCCTGCAGAAGAAATTCCCGTACTTGATGAAAACGACATTTCTTTCCTTAAGAAAACCGGTAAGGCTTTAACTTTAGATGACATTATCGAAAATGCCGTTGACTATACAGAAGAAAAAGATCCGTCCCTTATACTTCAGAAGGCACAGGAAGCTTCTGTTGAAGAACCTGAACTTTTCCTTTCTCACGCAGTGCTTGCAGGAGAAAACGCAGAAGCTCTTTCTTCGTTAGACAACTTTGACCCGGAGTCTCTTTCCTTATCCGATGATGAACTTTCGCTTGATGAGGGCATAAAGAATCAGGATGCATCTCTTAACGGAAAAAAAGTTATTACCGTTATTGATCAGAGAAGTCCCGACGAAAAAGTTGCAGCGCTCAGAGAATCAAAGGCGGCAAAACTGGAAACAAAGCATGTAAAACCCGGAGAAGCAGAAATAACCCTTACCGTGAATAACGGCGGAAGCGAAGGCTTAAAAACGAATGAGGTGTATTCCGGGAGTAATGTATCCAGGACGAACTTTGCGAAGAGCATCCAGGAGAGCGTTCCGGAATTTGTAAAGACTGGCACAATTCTTTTAAAGGACAACAATCACGGAACAATCAACATGATTTTAAAGCCCGAAAACCTGGGAAACGTTAAGTTGAACCTTGAGCTTTCCGATAAGGTTATTACGGGCCATATAACCGTTGCAAGCAAGGAAGCTTACGATGCCTTCAAGGACTGCATTCAGAACCTCAAGCAGGCATTTGAAGCAGGCGGCTATGATTCGGCAGAATTTACCTTAAGCTTTGACATGTCACATCAGAGCGGTGAATTTTCACAGAACAGTCAGGCGGCAGAACAGATGAACAGGTTCTTTTCTGAAAAAACTTATTCGCAGTATGTTTCTACTTCAGAAGCAGAGCCGGTCTCGGCGGTTTATTATGAGAGAGACAGCGGCTACAGGGTCAGTGTTGTAGCGTAAACTTATACAGGAGATTTGTAAATGGAAACAGGTGATGTAAGTTCATTAAACCTTACGATGAGCGCAGAAGAACAGGCTGTTCTTAACCAGCAGGTTAATACGCTCAACAAGGCTAACGTAGTAAACGGAAGACCCATC
>JAGABO010000036.1 GCA_017614655.1 Treponema sp.
TAAAGACACCGGCCATAGCACAGGAAGCAAAAAAAGCCGCAGAAGAAATGACTCAGAAATGGAAAGAAAAACCTGCTGAATTAAAAACTCAAATTGAAACTTTTTCTTCTTCCGTAAAAGACCTTCAGTCATTAAATACGTCTTCTCTTTCTGATCCCGTAAAAATTAAGGACGCAATCACAAAAATTGATTCAGCACTCAAACAGAGCGAAAAAATAAAATCATCTTTTGACGGAACAATGGAAAGTTTTAAGACTGATTCATCTTCCGTAACGGGACTTTCAAAACAGCTTACAGATGCATTAAAAGAAGACAAAGCCTTCATCAGTTCAGAAATGGGAAAGTTTGCAGGCGTCGTAAAAAATCCGTCAGAGCTCATCGGTAATGCCGTAAGTTCAGTCGGATACAATATGCTTGGAAAATACTATCCTTACGCACAGAAACTTCTTGACCTTGCACTCGAAGCAAAAAGAACTGCAGCAGCTCAGAACAAAACTGCAAAACCGCAGAAAGAAAAGCAGGAGTCAAAAAGAAAGCGCATGGAAGGAACAACCTTCTGGTATGCCTCTGATTACCCGGGCTTCCTTATTGAACGCATCTATGCTTCCGGTCCGGATTTTGAAGGAACCGTTCTTGAACTTTCCAGCAACCCCGACATAAGGAATAAACCTGCAACGGCAGACGTTAAGTTCAGGCTTAAGGATATTGACCACAACGGAAAGCTTACCGTTGACGCAAGAAGCGAAACTTCCGCTCCTCTGATTGCCGCAAGCTACAGCGGTAAAGGCTTTGATGCTGCCATTAACGGAGAAAAGATTTCTTCCGGTTCCGGCATTCCATCCATAAGCGGCAAAACTTCCCTCTACTTTGATGCACAGGGCGGAACAGATGGTTTTACAGTTTCCGGTGGAGTTGACGTAAATCCGGCAGTCCTTACAAGTGACGGTTTTTCTAATGAAACGCTTTCTAAATACTACATTACGGCTTTAAGTTCAATAAAAAAAGTTGCGCTTAAATTTACTGCTGGCTTTAACGAAAAAGAAGGTCTTGTCTTTGACATAAACGGAAACCTTACCGAAGCCTTTACAAATGCCTTTACGGCCGCAGCAAAAGAAGCCGTAGGTGACGCAGGAAAACTTGCAGCTGCAAAACTTAACGAAAAAATCAACTCGGCAAATTCAGAAAGTGTCGCAAAAATCAAAGACTTCCTTGGCATTCAGAATGATTTTGATGTTCAGAATGCAAGCCTTAAAAACCTTCAGAGTCAGCTGGAAACCAAAAAGAAGGAACTTGAGGCAAAAGCTTCCGGAAAAGCAAAAGATGCAGCTTCCGGCGCTTTAGAGAAGGCCGGAGTTAATACAAAAGCTGCAGGCAAGGCAACCGATAAGGCCGCAGACAAGCTTAAAAAACTGTTCTAGAAGCCGCACAGTTTTATGAATCGTTGACACTCAAGCCGTATGTGTGATAAAGTGTTACGAATAAATTGTATCTATATATAAGAGAGGTTCCGTATGTCAGGACATAGTAAATGGGCAACCATTAAACACGCAAAAGGCATTGCTGATGCAAAGCGCGGAAAATTGTTTACAAAATTCATTAAGGAAATTTCAATTGCTGCAAAGATGGGCGGAGGCGATCCCGATTCTAACCCGAGACTCCGTACTGCAATCCTTAAAGCACGTGCTTCAAACATGCCTAAAGACAACATTGAACGTGCCATTAAGAAAGGTACAGGTGAAGACGGTGCAACATCTTACGAAGAACTTGTTTATGAAGGATACGCTGCAGGTGGTGTAGCTGTTCTGGTTGAAGTTCTTACCGATAACCACAACCGTGCTGCTGCAGACGTTCGCAATATTTTCTCTAAGAACGGCGGAAACCTCGGAACATCTGGTTCTGTAAGCCGCATGTTCGACAGAAAGGGTGTTATCGAACTTGATGCAGAAAAAGTTTCTGAAGACGAAGTAATGGAAGTTGCCCTCGATGCAGGTGCTGATGATGTTGTAAACGAAGACGGTGTTATCACTGTTACAACAGATCCTAACTCTTTCAACGCAGTTGCAGAAGCAATTCAGGGAAAAGAATGGGAAACACTTTCTGCAGAAGTTTCAATGGTTCCACAGGCTTACACTTCTGTTGATGAAGATACAGCAAAGAAGGTTGCAAAACTTCTTAACAAACTCGAAGACAACGATGACGTACAGAACGTATGGTCAACAGTTGAATATCCGGAAGGATTCGATCCTGATGCCGAGTAATAAAGCGGCATAAACCGTAAAAGCCCTGCTCTTTTTAGCGGGGCTTTTTTTTATGAATAAATGCGTGTAATCGGAATTGACCCCGGACTTGCAAACACAGGCTTCGGCATAATTGATTTTGACGGAAAAAACATCAGTCTTGTAAGCTACGGAGTAATAGAAACAGATTCTAATGATTCTCACGAAAACCGGCTTCTTTCCATTTACACCAGAATGAGGGCTGTAATAAAAGAGTTTAAGCCGGACTGTGCAGAAATGGAAACCCTTTATTTTGCACGAAACGTAACAAGTGCGCTTGCCGTTGCAGAAGCAAAGGGTGTCCTTACCCTTTCTCTTTCTCAGGATAAGATTCCGCTTTTTATGTACACACCGAACCAGATTAAATATGCAGTGACAGGAACAAAAAATGCAGATAAAGAAACTGTTCAAAACTGCGTAAGGCTTCTCCTTCATCTAAAGGAAACTCCGAAACCTGATCATGCCTCAGATGCCCTCGCAGGAGCAATCTGCCACATTAATTCTTCTTCTTGACAAAAACGAAAATTTAATTCATCATAAAAGAGCACAACGACGTGAAGGCCGGGTTATCATCCGGTCTTGCGTCGTTTTTTTTATGTCCTGGATTATTTTATAAGCAGACGGAGGTTTTCATGTACGAAAGCACTGAGTTCAACATTAGTACAATTCAGCCCTTTATGGCCCTTAATTCAGTACGCTTTAATGAGCACGCACAGGGAACAATGGGAATCTCACACTTTTATTCATTCCGGACAGATTCGGATAAAGACACAGAAATAACGCAGCTTCCGGACAGCTGTTCGTACTTTATCTTCGAGTACAGGCAGAAAAAATGCAGTTCTTTTGTAATCGGAAACTCTGCTGCAAGAAGAACCTTTACCGCAGAAAAAAATGCCGTTCATTTTATAGTCCGTTTTCTTCCGGGTGAAAATCCCTGTTTTGAAAAAATAAATCCGCGGGAACTTGCAGAACGTAAAGAAGAACTCGAAAACTTTTCTTTTATGCATTCCCTTGTAAAAAAAATGGCAGTACAGTCAACCTTTGAAGACAGAATCAGTACATTCCTTTCGGAAAGCAGAAAACTCAGGGAAGCACAGGTTTCTTCGGGAAGACTTTTATTCAGGCAGATTATTCAGCTCATTTTATCAAAAAAAGGAATCCTTCGAATAAGCGAACTGGAAAAGCTTACGGGGTATTCGGCACGCTACATAAACCACATTTTTGAATCACAGACGGGCATGAGCGCTAAACAGTTCTGTAACATCGTAAAACTCCAGTTCATCATAAAAGAATTAAGCGAAGAAAACGTTCAGTTTTTTTCAAAACTTTCGCAGGCGTACAGATTTTATGATCAGGCACATTTTATTCACGAGTTCAAGAACTTTACGGGCTTAACACCCGGTGAATACATGAACGTAATAAAGAACTCCCCTTCCATGACGGCATAAAGAAAGTATTCCATAGAACACTAAAATCTGCTATATTTTGCCTATGCTTTTTGCAGTTGATATCGGAAATACAAACATTGTCCTTGCAGTTTTTGACGGAGATACAATCGTCAGGGAATGGCGCATTGCAACCGATGCACGAAGGACCGGCGATGAATACACATCAATCATACTAAGCCTTTTAAGAAACGAAGACTACACTTTTTCCCGTGCAGTAATTTCTTCGGTAGTCCCAGCCCTTATCGGTCCCTTTGTTACAGTTGCACAGAATGTATGCAGGGTTCAGCCGCTGGTTATTTCTACCGATCCGGAACTGATGAAAAAACTTCCGGTAAAGCTTCCCGAAAATTCCACACGCGAACTTGGTACAGACCTTTTATGTAACGCTGTTGCTGCAAGAACGCTCTTTAAAGGAAAAGCAAGCATAGCCGTAGACTTTGGAACAGCCCTTACCCTGACCTTTACGGACAGCGACGGAACAATTCTCGGAGGAACGATTTCGCCCGGACTTGGAACTGCTATAAAAGCTCTTGCAACATCGGCGGCACAGCTTCCCTTTGTTCCGCTCGAAGCGCCTTCTACAAGCATAGGCCGGACCACTAAGGAAGCAATTCAGGCAGGTGTTGTTTTAGGCTATAAAGGACTTGTAGAAAATCTTGTTAAACAGGTAAAGGAAGACTTTTTTAAGCTTAAGGGAAAGGAAGAAGAAGTCTGTGTTGTTGCAACAGGCGGTCTTAATTCTGTTTTAAAACCGATTACAGACTGCTTTACCGTTGTAGATAAAGATCTTACCTTAAAGGGGCTTAAACTTATTTCTGATTTTACTCAGAAACAGTAAAATCAGAAAGCTTTACGGCTTCTCCGTCTTTAACATCTTTTGTAAGTTTTTTTCCGAGCACAAAATCAAGATATGACGGATGAAGCCCCGGCTCAAGAACTTTTTCCGTGCGGAGAACTGCAATACTGCCTTCTTCTACGCAGCTTCCCTTTTTAAGATTCTTTACATAACGGAGGCTTCTGTTTGTCCGTCCGTAATTTTCCCTTTCGCTTTTAGAAAACCGCTTTACTCCGTCTCCAAGACAGGCATTTACCTTTTCCTTTCCGTATTCATCATAAAGCTGCTTTAAGACTTCATTAAAGGCAGCCTGCGGAACTCCAGAAGAAACGAGGTTAAAATTACTCCGTGCATTTTCTTCTTTTCTGTAACGCTCTATAAGGGTAACTGTCTGATGAACTGCACGAGTCATTACGCAGAACTTTTCGGGAGTAAGCGCAACCGGATCATCAAGACCGTCCGTTTCGTTGCTCAGCGTAATGTGCTTTTCTATCATCGTTCCGCCGGCCATTACGGAAAGAACGGGAACCAGGACAGGATCAAGCGAATGGTCGCTTATGCCGCAGTCAACTCCAAATACCGAAGAAAGGTTCCTTACAAGATTTACGTTGTATTCTTCTTCGGGAGTCGGATAAAAAGTCGAACAGTGAAGCAGAGTTATCCTTTTCTTAAGTTCTTCATCCCCGCCCGTAAGAATCTTCAGCGCGCATTCAATGTCAGAAAGTGTCGAGACTCCGCTTGAAACAATAAACGGAACGCTCTTTATAAGGTCCGCACTTTTTTTTAAAAGCGGAACATGGTTCAGTTCAGGAGATGCGATCTTTATGAAGTCCGGCTTTATTTCGTAAAGTTCGGAAAGTGACCTAAGGCCGAACGGTGAACAGACAAAGAGGATGTTTTTCTTTCTTGCATATTCAGCACATTCAGAAAAGAACTCCGGCTTTACTTCCAGGGAACGGAAGCGTTCATAAAGCGGCACTTTACCTCCGGGAAGTTCTACAAAGCCTGTTGCAGGATGCAGAATCTCATCAGCATACACCCACTGAAACTTTACCGCATCAGAGCCGGCTTCCTTTGAAGCATCAATGAGTTCCTTTGCCTTTATTATGTCGCCAGAATGTGACGTTCCTATTTCTGCAATAACCGTCATAATATTTCCTTAAAAAGTTCCATCTGAAGTTCTTTTTCTTTTAAAAAGCTTACCTGTTTTGCAAAAGAAATTTTATCAGTTTCTGCAATATGTCCCAGTAAAATGGAAGAAGCCGGATTGTGATGAGCATGATTTTCCTTTGCCTTTTCAAAGTTTTCCGTAGCATAGCAGTAGCGGCAGCCTGCAGGACAGGAATCATAGCTTCCGATATCTGAACTTTTCATGCAAAGACACCCTGCCCTCATTCCGCTGTGCCTTAAGTTCTTAAACTCAAGCTTATTTGCGCGGCCAAGTTCCCTTAAAGTAATGCAGCCTTCTTTTTTTATTCCGAGCTCTGAATAATCTTCTTTTACGGCGCAGGTCTGAAGCGGAATACGGTATTTTTTTGCTGCAGAAGAAATCATTTTTGCAAATTCATCTTTTTCTTCTGATGACGGAAGTTCAAGTTCCGGAAAGTTCTCTTTAGTTTTTTTATAATCCTGCACGAAGCTGAATATACATTTTGAAACGTGTCCCGAAAGCCGCGCTGCCATGTGCGAAAACGTAATTTCATGAAAAGAAAGCGAATATTTTTTTGTAAA
>JAGABO010000037.1 GCA_017614655.1 Treponema sp.
ACGCTGTACGGTTTTCATGAACAGCCGCGTAAAGCAGGCTCAGAAAGAAGGTGCCGAAGTTGCAGACATTTCTGCCGGACTTTCATATTCAGTAATCAAGAATGCGCTCTTTAAGGTTATCAAGCTCCGCAAGGCAAGCGAAATCGGAACAAAGGTCGTCGTACAGGGAGGTACCTTTAACAACGATGCAGTTCTGCGTGCATTCGAAAAAATCGCAGGAGTAAACGTATTCCGTCCTGATGTTGCCGGCCTTATGGGAGCCTACGGTTCTGCCCTTATTGCACAGGACCAGTGGGAAGACCTTCGCCGTCCTAAGCCTGATGATCCTGATCAGACTCCGAAGTTCATCAAGTCAAAGATTGCAACTCTTGATCAGCTCGAAAGCTTTAAGGTAGACCTTGAACTCAAGAGATGCGGCAAGTGTTCAAACAACTGTCTTCTTACGATAAACACATTTACTACGGGAAACGAATCGCGCAAGTTCATTACGGGAAACCGCTGCGAACGCGGTGCAGAATTGGAAGAAGCAAAGAACATCGTTGATGCAAGCAACAAGGGAAATACAAACGTAAACGGCGATGATGACGGAAAAGACCTTCCGAACCTTTTTGCATGGAAGTACAAGAGGCTGTTCAGCTACATTCCGTTAAAGCCGGAAGAAGCTCCTCTTGGAGACGTAGGAATTCCGCGCGTACTCAACATGTACGAAAACTATCCGCTGTGGTTCACGTTCTTTACAAAGATGGGATTCCGCGTGCGCCTTTCTTCACGCTCAACACGTGCAGTCTACGAAAAAGGACTCGAGACTATTCCTTCTGAATCCGTATGTTACCCTGGAAAAATTTCTCACGGCCATGTAGTAAACCTCCTTCAGCAGGGAGTCAAGTTTATCTTCTATCCGTGTGCACCTTACGAAATAAAGGAAGACGTCGGGGCAGGAAACCACTACAACTGTCCTATCGTAACAAGCTATCCGGAAGTTCTGCGCAACAATGTCGAAGAGCTCCGTCAGGATTCAACGGTAAACTTCATGAATCCGTTCCTTCCGATTTATGACAAGGATCGTCTTGCTGAACGTCTTTACGAAGAGTTAAAGCCGCACTTTAAGATTACCGAAGAGCAGGTAAGGAATGCCGTAGAAGCCGCCTGGGCAGAGCAGGAAAAGTTCCGCCGCGAAGTTCAGGAAAAGGGCGAAGAGGCACTCGAAGAAGTAATCAGGCGCGGTGCAAACGGCGTTGTTCTTGCCGGCCGTCCGTATCACCTTGATCCGGAAATCAACCACGGTATTCCGGAAATGATTAACGGACTCGGACTTGCCGTCTTTACGGAAGATTCCGTTGCTCACTTCGGACACATCGAACGCCCGCTCCGTATCGTTGACCAGTGGACTTACCACAACCGTCTTTACCGTGCAGCCTCTTTTGTAAACGAAATGCCTAACCTCGAACTGGTTCAGCTTACTTCATTCGGCTGTGGCCTTGATGCAGTTACCGCCGATCAGGTTGACGAAATCATGAAGGCAAAGAGCCGCATGTATACTCTTATAAAAATTGATGAAGGCTCTAACCTCGGTGCAGTCCGCATCAGAATCAGATCCCTCATTGCCGCCGTTAAAGCCCGCGAAAGAAACCGCGTAAAGCTTACGGTTAAGAGTGCTGCCTATAAGCGTCAGGTTTTCACAAAAGAAATGAAGCCAAAGCACACGATTCTTGCTCCTCAGATGAGTCCGATTCACTTCAGGATTCTCGAAAAAGCAATGCGTTACTCCGGTTACAATTTTGTAATTCTTGATGCAGTTGATCCGGGTGCAGTAGAAACAGGACTTAAGTACGTTAACAACGATGCCTGCTATCCGTCAATTCTTGTTGCGGGGCAGATGATTCATGCACTCCAGAGCGGAAAGTATGATTTAAATAACACAAGCCTTCTTATTACACAGACAGGCGGCGGCTGCCGTGCTACAAACTACATCGGCTTTATCCGCCGTGCGCTTGCTGATGCAGGTATGGCTCAGATTCCGGTTATCTCCATGAGTACCCAGGGACTTGAAACAAACCCGGGATGGACTTATTCACTTCCGATGATTAAAAGATGTCTCCGTGCAATCATGCTCGGTGACCTTCTTATGCGCGTGCTTTACAGAACACGTCCTTATGAAGCAGTTCCGGGAAGTGCAAATGCCCTCTATGAAAAATGGTCGGCAATCTGTGAAAAGAAAATCAAGAAGATGGGAACCTTCGGCGGTCACACTTATCACAAGTGCATTAAGGGAATTGTGCGTGACTTTGATAATCTTCCGCTGCTTCCGGTTAAGAAACCGCGCGTTGGTGTTGTAGGAGAAATTCTCGTTAAGTTCCATCCGACGGCAAACAACGATATCGTCGGTGTAATTGAACGCGAAGGTGCAGAATGTGTAATGCCGGATCTTGCAGACTTTATTTTCTACTGTCTTGCAGAAGG
This sequence comes from Treponema sp., assembly GCA_017614655.1. GTDB lineage: Bacteria > Spirochaetota > Spirochaetia > Treponematales > Treponemataceae > Treponema_D. Next base: position 2,461 of record JAGABO010000037.1, read on the forward strand.
TCCGTTCCGCTATACTAAGCTTGCGTTCCCTAAAAAAGAAGAACGCGATTCAAAACTTCTGGTATGGCTTCTTGAACTGTTCAAAAGAATATCAAGAAACGTCTGGAAAAGAGCCGCCGCTTTGAAGCTCCTTCATCAATCTGGGATCTTCAGAAAGGTGTTGATGATATCGTTCAGTTAGGTAACATTACCGGTGAAGGATGGTTCCTTACTGCAGAAATGATTGAACTTATCAAGACCGGTGCTCCAAGCATTGCCTGTGTTCAGCCGTTTGCATGTCTTCCGAATCATGTTACCGGTAAGGGTATGATTAAGGAACTCCGCCGCCGTTATCCGGATGCAAATATTTCTGCAATTGACTACGACCCGGGTTCATCAGAAGTAAACCAGCTTAACAGACTTAAGCTTCTTCTTAGTAACGCTCCTGTCGGAAGAAACCCGGACGAAAGCGAAGACGGTCTTATTCACCTTAAGGGCGGAAAAACCGTTAAGCCGGAAATTCGTCTTCCGGAAGGTGCTTCGTTCATTGATCCGGAGCCGGTTGCTCAGAAAGACATTCCTGCAACAGGAACACTGTAAAAGAAAAAGGAGACCGTTGTTATGAAAAAAGTCGTTTTAATTATTACTGCCTTTTTTTGTGCAGGTCTCGCTTTTGCCGATTACAACAGCATGGGAATTCCCGATTCGGCAGAAATAAGGAAACAGATTACTGAATCCTGGATTACTGCTCCTATAAATGAACTCCGTGCAAAAAATCCCGAGCTTCACGAAAATGATGCCAGGGAAATTTTTCAGGTCCGCATGGAAGAGGGCGCGGAAAACGTTGCAATAATTGTTTCTCCGCAGTCCTTCCTTAAGATGGACATAATAAAAAACAATGTAAACTCTTCCGTAGAGATGGCAGTTTATCCCGAAGGTGCTCCCGGAAGCTGGGTTCTGTACCGCGAAAAGAAAACCGGAAAGGCTGTGCGCATGGTCTGGTATTTTAATTCGGATGCAGGTATTTACATTCAGTTTGTGCCGGAAGGAAACAAAGTCTTTGCAGATTTAATCGTTTATAATTCTTTTGCTGCCCGTGCAGTTCCTGTTGGCGTTACTTTTGCGCGGCTTTGTACTTCTTCTTTCGGTGAAGTAAAGCGCTGGACTTCCAAAACAATTCCGTGGGACAAGGTAAAGGTAATTCCTACCCAGTATCACGAAACGCTTCAGATGGTTCATACAATCAGGGAAAAACTTCCGCTTATGGATTATGCAGAAGATGTCTGTTACAGTCAGGACGGAAAGCTTTATTCTATTTTAACAAATAAGCCTTACATGGTTTTAAACGAAGACGGTGAATATGTTGAACCGGAAGAAAACGGACGCCTTACTTTAAGCAGTGCAGGTTTTGTTAAATGGATAGTTGACGGAATTGTTTCGCCGTATACAGAAAAAGGAACAGACATTGCTTATCTTGTGCATCAGACTGTTGATTTTAATCCGGTCGGAAGAAACGGAATTATCTCGCAGGAAAACAGTTTGACTTTTTATCTTGACTGGGTAAGGAACCTTGCTTCTGCAGCGATTAGTGCGCGCCATGGAAAAACTTTTTCTCACAAAGACGGCGGAGTAGATGTAAACATAAGGCCGTTTTCGGGAAAGCTTGTGAACGGTACTATCGTTAAGTCGGCAGGTTACATTCCCGATACGGGCTATGAAATTGCTGAATTAAAAAGTCTTCTATATATATTAGCTGCAACAGAGCCGTCTTATTTTTATCTTGGGGCTGTAAAGAAGTTTTCCAAGGTTGCAAAGAATGAATTTGTTTTTGCAGATACGTTTGCAGTTTTTCCTTATTTTGATGATACGGGGCGTTTTGACTGTTTCGTTTTTACACGTGGAGCAGAACTTTCCCTCGAAGATTTTGTTTCTCAGAACGAGGACTGCTTTATTCATCTTGAACGTGTCCGCGCAACAGATTATTTTTTTCCCCGCTAACTACAGGAGAATATTTTGAAAAAGAAAATTCTGCCTTTTATTGTTTTTGCTGCTCTTCCGCTTTTTGCAGATGATGCAGAAATTTTCGGTGAATTAAATTCAGCTTATAAAAGTTCTGCTTTTCCGAGTGCAGTTGAATATGCCGTGCGCATGGAAAAGGAATATCCGCGTTCTGTTTTTTTAGGCCGCGCTCTCCGCATTAAAGGTGAGTGCCTTTATTATCTTTCCAGATATGACGAAGCGGTTCCTGTTCTGGAAGAAGCAGTGCAGAAATCAAGAGGTGACATTTCTGTAATAGTTCCTTCTTACTATTTTAAGGGAAAGGCACAGGCTGCCGTTGATGATGAGGATGATGCGCTCAATTCATTTTATTCAGCAATGAAGGAATCTCCGTCAAAAAAATCTAAGGAAGAAGCACGTTTTTATTTTTTAAGCGAAAGTTCCGCTGCAAGAATTTTTCATTCACAGAGAAATTATGTTACGGCGGCAAAGCTTCTTGAAGACTGCATTTCAAACGGAAACAATTTTGATTCAGCAGAAAACGGTTCAAATATGCTTCTGCTTTTTGATTCATACCTTAAGGCAGAAAACAATGAACGTCTTATTAAAGTTTACGAAAACTCCAAGGAAGATTTAGCTCTCTTTTCTGATGATGTCCGTGCAAGCCTTATGCTTGATGCAGGCATTGCTTACGAAAATTCCGGAAACTACAAAAAGGCTTATGAAGTTTATGTAAGTGTTCTGGAAAACTGTGATCCGGTTTATGCATCCCTTGCACTTCAGAAAGCTTATAATGTTGCAAGCCTTCACAAGGGTGCCGCTTCTGAACAGCCGGGTGCAATTCTGGAAAAGGCTGCAGAAAATCTTACCGGCTATGATTTCCTTCTTGCAGAATTCTGGACACGGCTTGCAGTTGATGCTTACGATTCCGGAGATTACGCAAAAAGTAAAAAGTATTTTGCCTCTGCCGAAGAAAACGACACGGATCATTCATATTCCCTGATTCACGGAATTTATCTTTCCAGAATGTCAGAAAAAAATGTGCTGGAAGTTTTAAAGACTTACGGAGAAAAAGCTTTTCCTGTAGAAGAAAAGATTTTTTATGCCGAATGGCTCTGTGAATGTGCGGCAGTTTCTGCTTCGCAGGGGGATTTTGCTTCGTGCGCCGGATACTGCGAAAAAGCACTTCCGCTTCTGGAAAAAGATGCTTCACTAAAGGAGCTTTACGAAAGAACTCTTTACTTAAAGGCACTTTCTCTTTTTAAGACAGGAAGGGAAGAAGAAGCTTATGCCATG
>JAGABO010000038.1 GCA_017614655.1 Treponema sp.
AGACGGTTCAGGTCTTGAAGAATGGTGGGACTACGATGAAAAAAACAATGTAATCCACAAGTGTTATGCCGACGGTGATGAAGAGTGGGTCTTAAATACGTACTATGATGACGGTATCTTAAAATCTGCAAAAACTTATATTCCGGCTTGATTACATACGCAGTTTCGCTTCATCTTCCGGATGAAGTTACAGAAATCATTACTTCCGCAATAAAAGCTGTTGCTGATGTTACCGGCATTCGATTCATTCTGGAAAACAAAATTCCTCCGCATATAACAGTCGGAGCTTTTCATTCAGCTAAGAAGGATGAAGAAAAACTTCTGCAGATGATTAAAGACTTTTCTGCTTTCCAAAAGCCGGGCGATGTTGTGTTCAAAGGAACAGACAGCTTTAATGAGAAAGTACTTTTTCTGAAACCGGAAAAAAATAATTTTCTTTCAAAAATAAATCAGGAACTGCATCAGGTGATTCTTCCGGAATTTGAAAAAGCAGAAAACGGATACTATCTTCCTGAAGTATGGTTTCCGCACATTACCCTTGCTACAAGACTGAATCAGAATCTGTTTAAGAAAGCACGGGAAGCTGCGGAACAAATTACTTTGCCGCTGGAAGTTCATATTAACGAACTTGCCGTCTATCGCTGCTCACCTTTTGAAGAAGTAATGCGCTGTTATTTGTCTGATGATTTTGCTGGTGTTGAATAAAAAAAAAGAACTGCTGCTTAAGAGAAAAAGCAGCAGTTCCTGCCGGAATGTTTTTAAGTTTTTCCTTAGAACTTTACAGGATAAACAACATTGTCTTCCGGTGCTGTATCGCCTCCAAGAATTTTCTGACAAAGCTTGTTGTCTTTTACAATAAGAGCAAAGTCATTGTCATTAGCAACACAGAATGTGTTTTCGTCTAAAAGCCAGATGCTTTCAAGTTTTTCGTGCTTGTATGCTCTGTCTTTTACCAGATCTGTAATCACTTCTTTTTTAACAAATACGATTCCTGCATCAATCAGTTCCTGCTGAGTGCACTGCTCCAGAGTTTTTCCGTCAATCAGAAGTCCGTTTTCTGCTTCAAAATCTCCGGTAACATCAGTTGCGTCCTTAAGGCTGATTCTATTAATATACTTGTGAGCTTCTTCCTGTGTCGGGAACTTGCTGTCGCGCTCGATTACGAGGAACTCATCGTTTGAAAGAGCTTCGATTCCACAGCAGGAATCAGTTTCTTCATTCTGCTGATAAAGGAAAGTCTGGCAGTTTCCTGTTGCAAGTTCGAATTTAAGAATGCGAACAACTCTTTTGTTTACAATCTCGCTTTTGCTTGGATTGAACATTGTTGACTGCATGATTCCGACAAGATATTTTTCGTCAGGAGTTTTTGTAAGGCCTTCCATACCTCTGTTTGCACGGCGTTTTGCAAAAACTGCAGGAATTTTTCTTCCCTTTGTTGTCATTCCGAAAGGACTCATTCTTTCAAGCTCGATTCCGTCTTTAGAATAATGAGCGATATGCGGACCATATTCATCCGAAACCCAGAATGTTCCGTCGCTCATTGCGGCAAGTCCTTCGATATCGATACCGTATTCGTCAATACCGACAATGTTGTCTTTAAGATCGTAGCCAAGCTCGCCTGTTGCACCCATTCCCTTTGGATTTGGAAGACCGGTAAGTTTCTTGCCGTCTGGATTTTTAAGGCTGATTGTTTTAATGAGCTTAACTTCACCTTTTTTGGTAAACTGGAAGAGGCCGATTTCCGGATTAAATTCAGGAACCGGGAACATTTTTCCCTTTCCGTCCGGTCCTGTGTAGTCAATGTTCGGACCGCGATCAGTAACCAGATAGAACTTTGTGTTGTCTCCCGGGAAAGCGCTGGCATCAGAACCGAAGCCGCCTTTTCTTATTTCGACTTTGTCCTTTGTCTTTGCAAGAACCTTGTACGGAACCGGAGCTCCGTTTTCATTTACCTTAACTTTTTTAGAAGATTCTGCAAAAACTGCTGCCAGACAAACGGAAGCAAGCCCAAGCAGAAGGCCGATTTTTTTAATTTTTTTCATAATTCCTCCTTATAGTGAATACTAAAATTATTGCAAAAAAGGATATAAAAAACAATAGAAATGTTGCTATCCGTATAAAATTTTGTTTTTTTTAAAAGATTTTTTTCTTTACATCAGGTTTTTCTATGTTATAATTTCTCTAACAAAAAATTATTATCTTCTCTGTGTTTTTGCTATACATAGATACGGGAAGGTAAACTCTAAAGAGCAGTTCAAACTGCAAAAGGATTTTACCATGAAAAAGTTTTTCTTACTTATTTCTGCATTATTTATTTTCGGCGCTCCGGTATTTGCTGATCACAGCCTTAGGGCAGGACTTGTCTTTTCGTATTTTACGGGAAATGATGAGCGTGAACCTTATGATCCTGTCGATATAAGTACTTCCGGCTACGGTTTCTGTTTTGAATATGTTTATGAAGGGAATAACGGACTTGTTTTTAAAGCCGGCGACTGTATTTCTTCCATAAGCTTTACCTATAAGTCTTTGGTTGATGTTGATACAGGAACAGAGGGAGAACTTTACCTTGGCCTTGGATATGAATTTGTAAAAAACGAAAATATGTCTCTTTTCCTTACAGGAAATGCAGGAGTAAAAGGTCAGTTACTATATGGAAGCGGTACAGACTATCTTGACCGTACTGCCGTAATGTTTACTTTTGGCCCTGAGTTTAGCTTTAACCGCCGCTTTAATGAACATCTTGGTTTCTTTATAAATGCAGGAGTTATGTATAACATTGGCCGAAGCAATAATTCCGGAGCTCCAAGCTGGATTGAAAATGACGTTTACGGATTCTCTTTCCCGGTAAAGGCAGGCCTTTCATATACTTTCTAAAGCTGTAAAGCCCCTGTTTCTTGCCATTCGGTGCGTTTTCGCTTAAAATGCGTTTATGGCAGGAAAAACAAAGGCTTTAAAAAATATTCAGGTTCGTTCTGTTTTAGACGGCGAAAAAATCGTTATACGCGGCGCACGCGAGCATAACTTAAAGAATATCGACGTAGAACTTCCGCGCAACAAGTTTGTCGTAATTTCGGGCCTATCCGGAAGCGGAAAGTCGTCGCTTGCATTTGACACGCTTTTTGCAGAAGGCCAGCGCCGTTATATGGAAAGCCTTTCCTCTTATGCGCGTCAGTTTCTTGGCCGCATGGATAAGCCCGACGTAGACATGATTTCGGGCCTTTCTCCTGCAATTTCCATCGAACAGAAATCAACAAACAAAAATCCGCGATCAACTGTCGGAACTGTTACAGAAATCTACGACTATTACCGTCTGCTGTTTTCCCGCATCGGAAAAGCACACTGTCCTCAGTGCGGCCGCGAAATCAACGAGCAGACTGTTGACCAGATAATCGACTCAATTCTTTCCTGGAACGAAGGTACCCGCCTTACTCTTTTAGCGCCCGTAATCCGCGGAAAAAAAGGCGAGCATGTTAAGGTTTTAGACGATGCAAGAAAGTCCGGCTTTGTACGCGCCCGCATCGACGGCGTTATGTGCGAACTTGATGAATCAATAAAATTAGACAAGCAGAAAAAGCACACCATCGAAATCGTTGTAGACAGGATTATTTTAAAAAGCCCCGATGAAACAAGAAAGCGCCTTGCAGATTCGGTAGAAACGGCCCTTAATTCTGCAAACGGAATTCTTTCTGTTTTAAGGCGTGTTTCCAAAGAAGATGCCGCCTATGCAGAAGTTTCTTCTTCTCTTGATGAAAAAGGAATTCCTTATGACAGAAGCGCAGACTTTATAGAACAGGAAGTTTTTTTCAGCCAGAAAAATGCGTGCCCTGACTGCGGCATTTCCATTCCTGAATTACAGCCGCGCCTTTTTTCGTTTAACAATCCCTTTGGTGCCTGCCCGGAATGTACGGGTCTCGGCGAAAAGATGGAGTGGGATTTACAGAAAATTCTTCCCGACAAAAAACTTTCGTTTAATGAAGGTGCCTTTCCTTTTTATAATCCCGAAAGTGAATGGAACCGTTCCATGTTTTCTGCCGTTGCAGAAACTTCAGGCTTTTCGCTTGATGATCCGATTTCTTCGCTTACAAAAAAACAGTTTGATTTTTTAATGAACGGCGATGAAAACGTCATAATGAAATGGGTGTACAAAAAGCAGAGCGGGGAAGGCTATTCTGAATACCGCAGGCCGTGGATCGGTGTACTTTCTGACATGAAGCGGCGCTACAATGAAGCGTGGGGAGACTCACAGCGTGAGCGCATGCAGGAAAAGTTTATGACTGTAACTGAATGCAGCGGCTGTCACGGAAAAAAACTCCGTCCCGAAGCTCTGTGCGTTACTGTCGGCTCAAAAGACATCTGGTCTTTAACTCAGCTTTCTGTTTCTGAAACTGCTTCATTTTTCCAGAACCTTAAGCTTACCGAAACCGAAAAAACAATTGCGTCCCAGGTGCTCAAAGAAATAAATGCGCGGCTTTCTTTTTTAAGTAACGTCGGTCTTGAATACCTTACGCTTGAGCGCAGTGCCTCTACGTTAAGCGGCGGTGAAGCTCAGAGAATCAGGCTTTCTACACAGATAGGAAGCGGCTTAACCGGCGTTATGTATATTCTTGATGAACCTTCAATCGGTCTTCATCAGCGGGACAATCAGCGCCTTATAGATTCGCTTACTTATTTAAGAAATCTCGGTAACACGGTCATCGTTGTTGAACATGACGAGCAGACTATGCTTTCAAGTGATTATCTTATTGATATCGGCCCGGGAGCAGGCGTGCACGGCGGACGCATTATGGCAGCCGGAACTCCCGAAGAAGTTATGAAGGTTCCTGATTCAAAAACCGGTCAGTATCTTGCAGGTCTTATCCGCATGAAGATTCCTGAGCAGAGAAGAAAAGGAAACGGAAAATCAATCAGCATAATCGGAGCCAGTGAGCACAATCTTAAAAACATTGACGTAACTATTCCTCTTGGAACTTTTACGTGTATAACCGGAGTTTCGGGAAGCGGAAAGTCAACGCTTCTTTCTGATGTGTTTTATCCTGCAGCAAGCAATGCCGTAATGGGAACAAATTATCCGGTAGGCTCGCATAAAAAAATTACAGGACTTTCTGCAATAGACAAAGTCATCAATATTGATCAGGCTCCGATCGGGCGAACCCCGCGTTCTAATCCGGTTACATATATCGGCGTCTTTGACAGAATCAGGGAACTTTTTGCAAGTCTTCCAGAAGCAAAGGCTCGCGGCTATAAATCTGGAAGATTCAGCTTTAACGTAAAGGGCGGCCGCTGTGAAAACTGCGAAGGAGCCGGAACCATTACAATCGAAATGAACTTTCTTCCGGACGTTTTCATTCAGTGTGACGTCTGCCACGGAAAAAGATTTAACCGCGAAACACTTGAGGTAATGTATAAGGGAAAAACAATCAGCGACGTCCTCGATATGACCATAGAAGAAGCGGCGGATTTTTTCAGCGGCATTCCGCATATTGCACGAAAACTCGAAACCCTTAAAAACGTAGGTCTCGGTTATATTGAACTCGGTCAGAATGCACTTACGCTTTCGGGTGGAGAAGCCCAGCGAGTAAAACTTGCTTCGGAGCTCTGCAGGCCTTCAACCGGAAAAACGCTTTACATTCTTGACGAGCCTACGACAGGGCTTCACTTTGTTGACATAAAGCAGCTTATGGAAGTAATTCAGGCGCTTGTAGACAAGGGAAACACCGTTGTAATGATTGAACACAACCTTGACGTAATCTGCCAGGCTGACTACATCATTGATCTTGGTCCTGAAGGCGGAACCGGCGGCGGAACTGTAATTACAACCGGCACTCCGGAAGAAGTCGCCGGGTGCAAAAACAGCTGGACCGGAAAATACATTAAGGAACTCCTTGCACGAGAAAAAGAAAGGGACCTTCACCGTTAGACAATGTTAAAAAAAAACAGTATTATGTAACTGTTATATATGTGTCTTTCGGCTTTAAAAAAGTATTTCTTTTTTTTAATTTCTCTCATTGTTTTTGCGCCGCTGGTTTATGCTCAGAATGCAAAAGATTCAGACCCGACTAAAATTACAATAGAAAGTGCGCAGAATACCGAATACAGAAAGGATAAGGCAAGCGGAAAAGAAGAAATCGTACTTTCTGGAAACGTTGTAATTTCTGTAGCAAAGGGTTCAACTTCAACAAAAATTACTGCCGATAAGGTAACCTTTAACAGAATTTCCGACATGCTTTATGCAACAGGAAATGTTATTCTTGAACAGACAGGAAGCAGTGCAGGCGGTCAGACAATTACTGCCGAAAGCCTTCTTTTTAATACGAGCACCCTCGAAGGAATATTCGACGACGGACGTGCCGTTCAGACACAGAGCGATGCAATCAATCTTCCTAGCGGTTCAAAACTTATAGTTCACTCAGAAATATTCGGACGTTCTTCTTCCAATACAATTGCGTTTAAAAATGCAGAACTTACCTTCTGTGATGATGATGACCCCCACTGGAAAATCTGGGCTTCAAGAATATGGCTTTTACCCGGCGGAGAGTTTGCTTTTTTTAATGCGCTTCTTTTTGTAGGTCACGTTCCCCTTATGTATCTTCCTGCTTTTTATTATCCGAAGGATGAACTTATCTTTAACCCGGCGTTCGGTTTTGATGACCGTAAGGGTTATTATTTTCAGACGACAACTTATCTTTACGGAAGAAAGCCCCTGGATACTTCCTCAAAATCTTCTTCTGATGACGATGACATTACAAAGGGACTTTTTAACTTCATGAAGTCTACCACTTTAAAAGAGCAGGTTAGGGAAGGTCTTGTGCTTCACAATCTTGATTCTGATTACAAGGGAAGCACTTCTAATTACCTTAAGTTCATGGCCGACTACTACACGAACCTGGGCTTTATGGTTGGCCTTGACGGTGTGTTCAGTCCGTCTGGAATTATCTCGAGTCTTGATGCAAGTATACGGCTTGGTTTTTCAAATACTGTATTCAGTACAGGCGGTGCATATACGGACTATTATGATAATCAGACTTTTTCTGACAGCTCAAATTTTATGGGATTTGAACTTCCCTTCCGTTACAGTGCAAACTTAAAATTTGCTCTTTCAAAACCGTTTAGTTTTTCCCTTTCATTTCCGGTTTATTCAGATCCGTATTTTACTGATGATTTTTCTGACCGCAGTGAATATATTGACTGGCTCGGCTTTCTTATGGGAGAAGGGGAAGATGAAGAATCAAGTTCCAGTTCAAGTATTTCTTCATTTACGTGGCAGGCAAGTGCAAGCTATAATGTAAATCTTCCGGATTTTATAAAGCCTTATGTTTCTTCTTTTTCTACAAATATATCTTCTTCAGTTTCTTTTTCTTCAAAGGAGAGAGGCTCTTCTTATGATACTGATTTTAATGATAAACCTTCTGACTGGCGCTCTTATACACCGGAAAGAAAATTCTTTTATCCGTCTCAGGTTTCGCCTTTTAAGATTTCCGGTTCGATTTCCGGAACTATTTTTTCTTATCCCTTTACCGTTCAAAAATCAAAATCTTCTGCTTCTGAGTTTCCGGTAAAACTTGAAGTTCCTGATGAATTTCTTACCGAAGAAGAAAAAGTAAAGAAAGAAGAAGAGCGCCTTAAAAAGCTTTCCGAAAAGGAAAATAAGGATGAACAGGAAAGTTCTGCAGAAAAAAAAGATGAAGTGAATGTTCCGGAGAAAAAAGAAGAGACTGTTCTTGCAGAATCCGATCTTCCTCTTATTCAGCCTTCGCTTTCTACAACCGTTCAGGACTTTAAAGGCCTTGAATACAGTTTAACTTATTCTTTAAGCCCTCAGTATTCAAGCGAAATTTCATATAACTCAGCCGAACTTTATAAGCCGGAAGATTTTGAATGGTCAAATATTTATTCATCATATTATCAGGTAAGGGTTCCCGTTAATCTTACAAGCAAACTTTCTTACAGATCCAGTTTTGCTTCCATGACAAATAATTTTTCCTTTAACCCGAATTTTCAAAACCATCCTAATCTCGACGGTTACAAGGAAGAACAGAAAAAAAACGTAAGAAAAACTGATTACGAAGCAAGAAAACTTGACCTTACGAATACGAACTCCGTTTCCATAAAGCCGTTCATATATTCTCCGGTATGGAAAAATACGAGCATAAGCTGGAATACAACCGTTAAGGTAATTCAGACAGAATTTCTCGGCGATGCAGATAATCCTGAATGGAAGTACAATCTTGCAGAACTCTGGGATAAAGATGATTTTACGGCTCATACTTTAAGTGCAACAATTTCGGCAGAGGAGGGCGAGTACAGCCAGACCCTCACTCTTTCTACAAAGCTTCCTCCCCAGATTGATGAATATACAGGAACGCTTAAATTCGGTTTTCCACTTGCTTCGCTAAGCTTTTCATCCGGATTAAGGCAGAAATCTGCAAATGATGAAACTTACGAAAAGCTTCCCTTCCAGCAGTCAGCAAGCTTAAAGCTTTTTGATAAGAAACTTACTCTTTCCGAAAGCTATAACTTTAAGCTGGAAGACTGGCATTCTGATTCCTTAAAATTTTCTGCATCATATTCAGGTTTCAGCCTTTCATATACGATGAGCTACATTTACGGCTATGATTTTGATTCAGATGCAAAAGCCTGGAAAAAGAAAACAGAACAGGAGTTTCAGCCTTCCTCAATCAACTTTTCATATTCAACATCAGGTAAGACAATGTATGCCTGGAAAAACAGAATTACTTTATCTCCTGCACTTTCTACAAGTATTTCCTATGACTGTCTGCGTCCGACAAACAGCAGTTTCCGATTTGTACCTTCATTAACTTTTAAAATACATGAATTCCTTGATTTAACATTCTCTGCAGAATCCAGTAATAACGTAATCTTCCGATATTTTCAGAAGTATACAGATTACGGCGATGTAATTCCTGGAGAAACAAATCCATTTGTTGATTTATTCAACTCATTTAAATTCTGGAGTGATGATGAATTTTATGATTCAAACCAGACTGCAAGAAAAAGTTCAGGATTCAAGGTAAAGACCTTTAAGATAACGGTTTCGCATTCACTTCATGACTGGGACATGGCGGCAAGCCTTTCGTTCAAGCCGCGCACCATTACGGAAAACGGAAAGAGCACTTATGATTATTCACCGTATTTCTCTTTCGGTGTTACCTGGCGTCCTCTTCCAAGTATGAAAACTCAGATTGTAGATGAATACGGTGAATGGGAACTCAATCCTTAATTGTTAAGCATTTCGTAATTGCAGTGGCCCACTTCGTCCTGCATGCTCTGGTAAAGATGAAGTCCGTTACCCATGCATTTTTTCCACTGCTTACATTTCTTGCATTTGCCGTGCTTTGCCCACGAACGGTCGCGGTGATTCTGGAACTTATTGTTCCATATATCCATTAAGCTTACGGAAACCTTCTTTTCTTTCTGTCCAGCCGTTTCGCCGTAAATGTTTCCCTGAATGAAATCTTTTCCACGAACACTTAAGCATGCCGTAACCGAACCGTCGCACATTACCGAGCCTACGTTTATTCCGCCCCGACAGAAGAAGAAATAGCTTCTGGCCTTCAGTTCATAATCGCCGAGCCAGCCTTCACACGCATAGTTTAAGCGGATTGAACGGCCCTTTGAATCAACATAGCTTTTCGTTTCAACAATAAAGTCCATTAGCTTCCTGTATTCTTCCTTTGTAAGAGACAGGTCGTTTTCTGCAGCACGTCCCGACGGAAAGATTGAGAAAATCCTCCACATCTTTACGCCGCGTTCAATAAGGTCATCGCGGAGCTTTGGAAGAATATCAAGGTTGTTTTTGTGAACGCAGGTTATTACGTCAAAAACAAGACGGTTCCCGAACTTCTTCTGAAATTCAACTGCGAGATTTATTCCTTCGCACACTTTTTTATATGACTGCGGATGCTGTCTTAAATAAGTATGCTCTTTTTCAAAGCCGTCAATGCTGTAACTCATGCTCGTCATTCCGGCATTTATAAGCGAAATAAAACGCTGCGGCGTTATAAGCATACCGTTTGTAACGATTCCCCAGTTAAAGCCGCGCTTTATGATTTCTTTTCCAACGTCTTCGAGGTCTTTACGTAAAAGAGGCTCCCCTCCGGTTATGGCAATGGTCATCCTCTTTACGGGATTTTTTTCCTTTATGTCATCAAGGACTTTTATAAAATCCTCTTTTGGCATATCAGGAATTTCTGACTGCTTTAAACAGTCGCTTCCGCAGTGCAGGCAGCTTAAATTACACCGAAGCGTGCACTCCCAGAAAAGATAGTTGAGCTCATGTTTTTTAGTTACAGCCTTTCTGTAACGACGGAAGATGAAGTGTTTAAAAGCTGAAGAAAGACTCATTTTTCTTCAGTCTCTTTCGGGTTTAATGAATAATCTGCATTATTTTTTCCGTATAAGTGAACGCCGTCCTTTGTGCCCATGTCTATATCAGTATACATTATCGGG
>JAGABO010000039.1 GCA_017614655.1 Treponema sp.
CCTTTTTCTGCGTATTCGGCGGCCCGTTTCTGGCTTAAGTGAACGCGCGGGCAGGTTGCATCAATTACAGTGTGTCCGCCGTTTTTTAAGGAATCGAGCACTCCGGGAGTTGTTCCGTGTGCACGAATGATGACCGTTGATTTTTCTTTTAAATGCTGAATATCGTCTTCTTTTAAAATGGAAAGTCCGCGTTTTTCTAAGGAATTTAAAACAACAGGATTATGAATAAGAGGGCCAAGCGTATATATTTTTTCTTCTGATGAGTTCAGGGCTTTTTCGGCGCTTTCTACTGCACGGCGGACGCCCATACAGTAACCCAAGACCCTCGCACAAATTATTTCCATCTTGATTTTTATTATACTGAAAAATTACTTTCTTTTACAAATAAAAAAAAGCACAGGAACGAAACTGTCATAAATACACGCTGTCGTCCTTCGGACCACTCCGTTCTCCAGAATGTATTTCTGACAGTCTCATACCTGCGCTTTTTTTTCATATTGAAATTACATTACCATTCTAATAAAAATCAGAATGGCAACATATTAAGGCTAGTCCAGCTGGATGGAAACTTCTTTCTTAGGCTTAGGCATGTGTACGTGACCCTGGTATTCTGGTTTCCAGTTGCGGCGTACGAATGCGATAAATCCTGAGCTGATGAACATAGAAGAGTAACATCCCGAAATAAGACCAACAGTAAGAACAATTGCAAAGTCACGGATGCTTCCGGTTGTAAATACGAGAAGTGCAATAGAAGCAAACATTGTAGTAACAGTTGTGATGATAGAACGTGTAATTGTGTCGCTTACTGATTTGTTGATGATATCCTTGAAATCCTTTGTCTGAGCAAAGCGGATGTTTTCGCGGATACGGTCAAGAATAACAACAGTTGCGTTGATTGAGTAACCGAAGATTGTAAGAACTGCTGCAAGTGTTGTAACAGAGAATTCAACCTGAGTCCAGCTGATGAATGTAAACATGATAAGGAAGTCATGTACAAGAGCAATGATTGAACCGAGGGCGAAGTCCCAGTGGAAACGGATTGTAGCATAAACCCAGATGAGGAAGATTGTTACGAATGCAAGAAGGATAGACTTAAAGGCAATTGTGCTTGAGAAACTTGAGCTTACAAAGTCTGTCTTTACGATTGCAACATTTTCTGCTCCATACTTTTCGCTCAGTTTTCCGGCGATTGTATCAAGAAGAATGCGGCTTTCAGAAATCTTTTCTTCTGCAGCAGGTGCAGTTCCTTCTACAGTTTCTACAACCTCTTCAGAAGTTTCTGCCGTTTCATCAGCAGGTACTTCGTCAGAAACAGTTTCTTCTGCAGGAGCCTTTGCTTCCTGTTTTGATGCAGCTGCACGAATCTGGAAAGAACGTGAGTTTTCTTCTCCGAGTTCCTTTACGTTTACGTTAAGTTCTCCGAGAACATCACGGATTTCGTCTACAGTTCCGGAAGATTTTTCTTCCGGAACATAGAGGCGGAAAACTGAATCCGAAGTAAGGCGGGATGTAACTGCCGAGTTTACATAAAGCCCGTAAGTATCTGCCTTTTCTGAACCGTTTACAGTTGCAACAATACCGTCAACATCAGCAAGAGCAGCTGCAAGAGATTCTACAGTAGGATACTGTCCGAAAGTGTAGCTTCTGGTTTCGTTTTCTACATTAACACCGCTTATAACGAGATCAAGCTTTGTGTTGGAAATCTTAACTTCTACAGAAGCTGTTCCGTTGTAAGAAAGCTCGATTGCAGCCGGTGCAATGCGCACTTCTTCTACAAGACCAGGAACGAAGTCAATACCAAAGTTGATTCCCTTTGTAAAGAAAGAAATCAGACCCGAAACAATAATAACAACACTGAGGATTGCGCAGGGAACAAAACCCTTACTGATTTTTTTAGTAGTCATTATTTAATCCTCCAGCTAATGCTTATATTTTTCTTGCGGAGTGTTTCTGTACTAAAGTCGAACATGAGGCGTGAAACTACAAGTGCAGTAAATACAGTTGAACAAACACCGATTGCAAGTGAGTAGGCGAATCCCTGAATTGAACCTGAACCAAGCTGACTCATGAAGGCAGCTGCGATAAAGGTTGTGATGTTAGAGTCAAGAATTGCCCAGAGAGCGTTTCCGAAACCGGCAGAAATTGAAGATGCCCTGTCTTTTCCAAGCACCCTCTCTTCCTTGATACGCTCAAAGATGATTACGTTGGCATCAACTGCCATACCGATTGTAAGAATCATACCGGCAATCATCGGGAGGGTAACGGTAAGGTTAAGTGCGCTAAGGATAGAGAACATGATGTAAAGGTTAAGAACCTGAGCAACACAGGCGTTAATACCTGCACCCTTGTACCAGATGAGCATGAAAATCATGATGGCAATAAGACCAACACCGATAGCCATGATACCCTGGCGGATAGAAAGTTCACCAAGTGATGCTCCGACAACCTGCTGGCTTTCTACGCTGAGCGGAACTTCAAGCCATGCTGTCTGAAGAACCTTGCGGATGTTTTCTGCTTCACGTGCGCTGAATCCGGAAAGTGCAACCTGGCCTCCAGGAATCTTTTCGCGGATAGTTGCGCTTGACTTAATCTTTGTGTCACTTACGATACAGAGAATCTGTCCTACATGATCACCCGTAAAATCAGCAAAAATGTCTGCCCCCTCTGAACTTAAGGTAAAGTTAACCTGAGGACGTCCGGTAATGTTTTCGCTTCCGATTTCTGCAGACTTGATTTCTTTTCCGTCAAGTACAGGCTTCTTTTCTACAACACGGTAACCGGCTCTCTGGTCGATTCCGTAGTTGTCTGTAACATAGTAACCGAGAACTTCGCAGTCTGCCGGTATGATAGAAGGATCAATAAGGCGTCCCTGTGAATCAAAAGTGTTTCCCGGATTTGCAGCAAGATATCTGTTGAATGAATCTGTTGCTTCTGAGTTTTCAAGACGGAAGTTAAGGATACCGCGTCCCTGGATGATTGTGTTAATCTGATCTGATTCAGCAGAACCCGGAACTTCGATATAGATGCGGTCTTCTCCCTGCTGTCTGATAACAGGTGAACTTAAACCGAAGCGGTCAATGCGGCTTGTAAGAGTCTGGATTGCCTGCTCCATAGCTTCTGCTTTAATCTGAGATTCAGTCTTGTCTGTACCTGCTTCCATCTGAGAAGCAACTACTGCATCAAGGTCTGCCTTAACGATTACGCTCATACCGCCCGAAAGGTCAAGACCGAGTTTTACAGAGTTCTGATAATTTTTGCGGTCCTTAAGAATCTTGTTGCGGTAGCGTGATTCGATATAAGAAACGAGAGCCTGCTGACTGTCAAATGACGAAAGGGCAGCCTGAAGTGTAAGCGGAGAAGGAACATCCGCTTTCTGTTCCTTATAGTTTGCCTTTGCAGCTTCTGCAAGCCATGCAAGATCCTCGCCGAGTTCGGCAGAAGGGTCCTTCTTAAGAAGTTCTACAAGGGCATTAAAATCAGTGCCGGCCTGTGCTTCTGAATAATCCTTGATTCCTTCAAGAGAACGGAGGGCAAGAGCCTGATCCTCTTTAGGAGTACGATAGTACCAGCTGATTGTAGGCCACAGGAATGCAAAACATACTGCGAGTACAACCAGGATTAATGCAAATCTGCTTTTTTTGTTCATTATTTTGTTTCCCCGGAATCAGAAGTTACAGCTTCTTCTTCCTTTTTGGATTTTTTTGCATTTTTATCTTCAACGACAGGCTTGTCTACAATAACAGTAGCAATTGCCGTGCGATTGAATTCAATTTTTACATTGTCATCAACTTTTACAATAACGGTCTTTTCCTTTGTAAGGGAAATTGTTCCGTGGATACCGCCGATTGTAACAACCTTGTCACCCTTTTTAAGAGCATCAATCATTTTCTGAGTTTCTTTCTGCTTCTTAGACTGAGGGCGAATCATAAAGAAATACATTATGAATACAATAGCAACAAGCGGAATCAACATTCCGAATCCGCTGCCTGCAGCACCATTCTGAGGAAGTGCCTCACTTGAAGCAGCAGCCTCTCCTGCAGTCTGAAGAAGAAATTGAATAAAAGACATTTTTTCCTTCCTTTTCGTATTTTTTAAAGATAGTGAATAAGAATATCACGAAAACACTGATTATTACAAGTAGAAATTAAGTATGTAGTCCGGCTTTACTTACCGAGGAGTCTGTCGAGTTCTGAGTTTCTTTTTAACAGATCCTGGTTTGTAGGATCAAGGGCAACAACCTGCTTAAGGTAATACTGAGACCTTCTCCAGTCGCGCTTTGAATAGTAGATTTCGTAGAGGCGGTAAAGTGCATCTCGGTTTCGCGGATTTAACGTAAGGCTTGAACGAAGGTCGCTCAAAACTGCCTCTTCCCCAGATGCAAAAAAACTTCTCTGATAATACAGAAAACTCTTCATCTTCTGATTTGAATTTGTCATAAGTGAACTGATGAGCTGAAGCGCAGAATTTCTCTGGCCGGTTGCAACAAGAACTTTTATATAACTCTGCTGGGCTTCTTCATCATTCTGATTTTTAGAATACATTCCCTGTGCAATGCTCAGGGCTTCCTGATTTTTCTTAAGTGCAAGACATATTTCTACATGACGGTAAGACGCAGAAAGCGGAGCGCCTTCCCTTTTTATAAGAGGTGAACTTAAATCGTAAGCTTCCTGCCATCTTCCCGCCTTAATCATTTCTGCAATAAGAATCTGTGAAGCCTGAATGTTATCTTTATCTACGGCAAGTATTCTCTGAGAAAGTTCCAGAGCCTTCATTTCGTTTACAGTCGTATTTGCTGAACTTGCAAGCTCTGCCGCAAAAAGGAGGACTTCTCTGTCATCAGGATAAAGCATAAGAGCCCTTGCTATTGTCTCCGAAGAAGCCGTGCTGTTTTTGTTCCAGTCACGCTGAAGTTTTGCACGAAGAAGAAGATAATCACGCGCAGAAGTGTCGCTTCGGGAATAAACATCAAGAAGCGAAGAAGCACGGATGTAGTCAGTTTTATCTATAAGAATGCGGGCACGTAAAAGAATATACTCGCGGTTTTCCGGTTCAACCGAAAGAAGACGCACGACATAACTTTCTGCTTTTTCCAGCGAACCGAGAGAATAGGAAGAACGTGAACAGAGAGAAAGCACTTCTACATCCTGAGGGCGCAGCAAAAGAATCTGTTCTCCCAGAGAAAGTGCCATTTCGAAATTTCCGCAGTAATAATAAGCCTGTGCAACATTCAGCTGGATTTCAAAATTAAGGGGAGCTTTTTTCTGTGCAGTCTGAAAATAAGCAAGAGATTCCGTAAAGTTACCGCGCCTTCTTTCCAGAGTACCAAGCAAAAAATTAACGAGAGTAGATTCCGGATAAATTGCAGCTGCATCCGAAAGCGACTTAAAGGATTCTTCATAATAACCGCTGTGTGTTGTTGAAGTTATAAGCACAAGCGAAGGAAGAACCTTTGCAAGAAAATCATTTCCGCCCGTACTGGAATCGTAAATTCCGCGGAGTGAAGAATCAACTGCACCAAGATAATGATTATTTCTGTCTGTTTCCGGAACATCCCATGCAACCACTTCCGACGGCCAGACTATGCGCATGATGTCGGAGCAGAGGGTAAGAAGAACCTTTTCGTTTTCTCGGTAATCATCATCAACACTCTTGTGAAGTGCAGAAAAAGCCATACGGAGATTTTGAGGAGATGCATCACATACCGCTTCGAAAGTACGGGTGTCTACGGAAGAAAAATATGAACGCTCCGGACCATACGCGGTCTGCAGAGGAAGTTCAACAGTAGAAACTTTTGTACTGCCGCAGGAAAAAAGAGAAAGAGTTAATGCAGAAAATGCCGCAAGCGCACAAAAATGCGCAGTTGATATTTTCACCAGGTTTCCTCTTCTGTATCTTCGTCATCAATATATGGAAAACTGTTTTTGTTCGACTGTTGAATCAAAAAAGTTGCTACAAGTGCAAGTCCGAAAAAAATCAGCACGAGCGGCCAGAATTTCTGAAGCAGAGTAATAAACTTTGCCTTAAAAACCTTAAGTGAAAACATAAGGAATATCAGACCGAGCGAAAAAAGCAGAACGGACGGGAAATTATAGAAAGTAAATATTTTTTTTGTCCGGTAAATTCCAGTCAAAAAAAGTGCAACACCGGATATGAGTACAAGCAGCGGCCAGAGATCTGTTAAATCAACGGAAGAAAAGCGAACCCTTACAAAAAGAAGAATTGCCCCGAGAAGCACAAAATACATTCCGCAGAAAAAAGTTCCGGTTCCCTTTGTAAACGCAAACGTAATAAATAGAAGAATTTCGCCGCACGAGATGAATATAACCGGAGCAAGAACACTTATGTCACTGTTTCCGGAAGAAAGTTTCAGAAGCCCGTAGACAATCCCCAGAAGGAGAAAAACGAGCCCGGAAGCAAGAATCACGTCGTACTTTACGGAGTACTTAGTATGAGAAGTTTTCGATTTTTCCAGCTTTCTGTTTCTGTCGCTGTTTTCCATAGTTTTAAATATAAAGATACTATAACTTAGCGTTCTTTACAATATCGGCAAGACTTGCTAAAATCCGCCTATGTTTAAAAAAACATGCGTGTTTATTGCAGCAGCTATTTTCTCACTCACAGTCTCGTGCTCCGGGAATTCCAGGGGGCGTCTGCTTCCACAGGCAGATTCCGCTGACTATAAAGAAACGCAGCATTATCTCGCAGAAATCCTTGATTCAAAAGACCTCCCCGAAAAAATCCGCTACGGCGTAATCAACAAGATTGCCGGCAATATGCTCAGCGTAAATGATTATCCGGGACTCATCATCTTTCTTACCCAGTGGGTTGAACAGAACAAGGATGATCCTTACAACGCTTACTGGCTTTTAATGGCTGCATACGCTTATCTGGAAAATGATGCAAATCCGCTTGCCGAATATTACTTCGAAAGAATAATCAACGACTATGACGATCTTACTGTTCAGGGTAAATCAGTACATTTTTTAAGCCTGCAGCACCTGATTCAGATTTCGACATCCCCGGCAAACCGCATATCATATTTCAATCAGCTCATAAACCGTTTTCCGAACGATATAAGCAAGACCGAACTCTACTACCGTCTGGCTCTCGAATACGAGAAAGAAGGAGAGTGGGATCTTTCGCTTCGTTCATATACGCAGTTCTTAGACCAGATGGATGCACCCACAATACAGATTACAGGATACCCCGGCGCATACATCAAGGCAAAGAATCTTATAGATTTTAACAACTCGCCTAAAGACTGGACGTTCGAATCTCTGGACGCACTTGTCTCCGCAGTAAAGAGTGCAATTTCAAGCTACAACTATAATGCCCTCGACCGCTACAAATCCAAGGTAAACTTTTTTGCAATGTCATGGCGGCAGGACGAAACAGATGATAATGCACAGCAGAGCTTCTCCATGCACAACTACATGCTCGGAAACAGAATCCGCTACAGCGCAGAACTCGATCCCTCTTCTACCCCTACAGAAGCATACCTCCGTACCACAGGCTGGAGCACTTACATGAACGTCTGGTATCTCTATTTCCGAAAAGTGAACTTTCCTGCAAACCCGGATATTCACGGACGCTGGGAATGGGCGGGCATTTATTACGGTGAAAAACTTTGAAAATCAAGAATCCACTTATCCTTATCGGTACAGCATTTGTATTCTCACTTCCGCTTTTTGCTAAGAAAAGTTCCATGGAAAAAGAAATTCATCTTACCAGGGAAGAGACTATCCTGCTTATCAGGGAAGACTTTGGAAGAAAAAAGGCAGCCTTCCGCACAATGGAAATTCGTGTACTTAAAAAATGTTCGGGAGATTTTAGCCAGGAAAACATCCCGGAGGGAAACATCATTCTTCCGGAAAAAACACACGTTACAATCGAAATCGACGGATTCAATCATGAACTGACAGACAGATTCAGACGTCAGTTTATGACTAATTCCGGTCAGAAAATTCTTACGGCTTCTCTTTATGATTCAATTCCTTACAGACCTTACATAAAGAAGCTGCTTAAAGAACACGATATGCCGATGTTTCTTCAGTATCTTCCGGTTATTGAATCAAATTACAAGACACGTGCAGTTTCTAAATCGGGAGCAAAAGGTCTCTGGCAGTTCATGACAAACAGCATGCATCCTTTCCTTAAGATGAACACATGGTACGATGAACGCCTTGACCCGTGGAAAGAAACAGAAGCTGCCATCAAAAAACTCAAAGACAACTACATGATGTTCCATTCATGGCCCGAAGCTCTTGCAGCCTACAACATGGGAGCCGGAGCTTTAAAGCGCGTGATGAAACAGCATCCGGGAAAAAATTACTGGGCACTTTCGGAATCAAACCTTATTCCTGCACAGACGGCTTATTATGTTCCAAAACTTCTTGCCGTTGCAGATCTTGTAGAAAATGCAGAATACTACGGCCTCATCGAAGTAAGTCTTGCAGATAAAATGATAGAAGATGCCGAAGTTCCCGAATATGAATATGTTCAGGTTGCAGGAATGATAAGTCTTGAACAGATTTCTTCGCTTTCCGGAATTGAACGTCAGACCATGGATTTCCTGAATCCTGCTCTCTTAAGAAAATGTACTCCTGCAGGAGAAAAATACATGCTTCGCGTTCCGGGCGGGAAAACAGAAAACGTAAAGGAAGCACTCGAAAAAGCAAACGTTGCTTCTGATGCAGTTGTTCATAATGTAAAGCAAGGTGATTCACTGTGGGCAATAAGCCGCATGTACGAAATTTCTGTAGAGGATCTCTGCAGTGCAAACGGAATTAACCGCAACGGCATCCTTTCGATCAATCAGAAAATAATCATACCTGTTTTTAAGTAAAGAGGGAGATAAAAAAGACCGGGCGAAAAACCCGGCCTTTACAGTTTATACCTTAAACCTTCCAAGTTTGTCGTTCATAACATGTATCTGATCATTTGTTTCGTTTGCAAGGTCTGATACACTCTGAGCAGCCTGACTTATCTGTTTTGCACCGGCATTCATCTCGTCCATGCTGCCAAGAATTGTAGTAGAAATTTCTGCAACCTTGGTCATATCTCCGGTAACACCTGCAATCTCGCGTCTTACTTCCTGAGAATTATCGCGAACTTCTACAGCCTGATTTTTCATGTCGCTGAGTGCTTCGAAAATGTGGCGTGATGAACTTTCCTGCTCTGTCATTGCGTTATCTATTTCGCGGATAATTATATCAGTTGAATCAAGGTGATTAACGATGTCGCCGAATGCTGTCTGAGATGCCTTTGAAAGAACAACAACTTCCTTAATCGAAGAAGAAATCTCCTTAAGTTTTGAGTAAATGTTCTTCGACTGCTTGCTTGAGTCTTCTGCAAGTTTACGGATTTCGTCTGCAACAACGCTGAATCCGCGGCCTGCTTCTCCTGCATGAGCTGCCTCAATTGCTGCGTTCATGGCAAGAAGGTTAGTCTGACTTGCAATCTGGCTGATTATCTGGTTTGCCTGAATAAGAAGTTTTGATTCTTCTGCTATCTGCTGAACCTTATTGTCTACATTTCCAAGTTTCTTTTTTCCATCGCTGACTGTTCCGCCAAGAACCCTGAAGCTTTCTGCCATTCTGCGGATTGAACCGGTTACAGAAGTAATGTTTCCGAGCATCTCCTCGATTGCAGCAGAACTTTCCGTAATACCGGCAGCCTGTGAATCAATAAGCGTACTAAGATCCTGAACCTTGGCTTCTGAATTACGGAGAACCTCTGAAGTTTCATTAACGGCAAGAGCCTGATTTTCTGACTGTCTCTTAACACCTGCAATGTTTGCCATAATCTGTGAAGTTGCACTTGCAGACTGCTGGCTTGAAGTTCCAAGACTCTGGCTTACTTCTACAAGTGAGTCCTGTGCTCCGTTAAGTTCAGTGATAATGCCGTGCAGAAGTTCAATAAACGTATTGACGTCTTTAGACAGTTTTGCAAATTCATCGTTTCCTTTTACGGGAAGTCTGTAAGTAAGGTCTGCCTCTCCGGAAGAAAGGTTAGAAACAGCTTTGTTTACCTGCCTTAACGGACGGATAACTATGCGCGAAACAAGGAACAGAATAAGCATTATAAGAAGAACAGAAAGAATTACCGTAAAAACTAAAAGAGGCGTAAAAATTTCGTTTGTAACAACCTGAACAACTGTTAAAGGTTTTCCGAGGAAGAGGGTTGTTAAGAATTTTCCGTCAACATCTGTAAGAGGGAAATAATAGGTTATATAAACAATAGAACCAATTTTTGCAACTTTTGATGTTTCTTCGCCCTGCGCTGCCCTGCGGATCGGTGTATCATCATCAATTGTAGTACCAAGCATTCCCGGCAGTGTTGTATAATCGCGGACAACGCCGTCAAAAATCGTACATTCGCACTGTGTATAATCTTTTACAGTTGCAACAACGTCTTCACCGCCTGCCAGCATTCTTGCAATAACAGCACCGGCAATTTTGCCTTCGTATTTAAAAGGCAGTCCGGCTATTGCATAAATTTCACCGTCTTCTACAACAATATTTGCAATTTCATCTCCGCGGAGAATCTGCTGCATAAATTCATTTTTTTCTGCAATACCATACTCATAGGAAGAAATCTGATTACCTTCCGTATCAACAACATAAACGGTCTGAGCCCCGAATGAATTAATTCCTTCGGCACAGGCAATGTTAAAGTATTCTTCGCTTACATCACCTTCCTGATATCTTGCCTGAACATATTCAACAACCCATTCTGCAGTGTTATAAATTGTGTCTATCTTATAGGTAACTTCGCCGGTTGCAACGCTCTTATATTTAAGAAGTTCCTCTTCTACATATTCTTCAAGGCCTGAATTAAGGTTTTTGTAAATGATCGCAAAGAGAATCAATGAATATACAAGAATTCCACCCGTAAGAAATGCAAAAATTCTCCGGGAAACTTATTTTATTTTAGAAGAAGCCATAATTCCTCCACAGGGCAAAATGTTGCCCGTAATGCGTTTTCTTCTTTTGGCTGCATAGAAATGATCAACTTATTCAGTTTAATTATCGGTTAATTCCAGGTAAAAATCAACTTAAGGAGGTAAAATTCAGGATTTAAACACAAAAAAGCCCCTGAGTGTATAAATTTGACGGTAATATGTTCATAATTAAAATCTAAACACCGATACTTATAATATGAAAAGATTGATTTTGCCGGTGCTTGTTTTTTTATTTACTGCCGGATTTTTTTCTGCACAGAATTACATTCAGTACTCTTATACGGACAGCGAAATAGAACAGCTTTCTGCCATAGAAGCAAGAGGTCATGTTTCCGAAAAAGATGCCGTCATTACATCAACTTCTACAATTGACTGGTCAAAAAATACTTTTAAATCCGAAGTTGTACTCGACTTAAGAAAAGCAAAAATTCCAATGCCGAGCGGAAAATCAACTTCAATCAGCAAAATTCAGATGGAACTTCCTGTTCTTGTAAAAGACCCGCTGCTTTCCGTCCATGTAGACAATGCACGCACACTCGGTGACCTTGTTCTTGATGGAACACTCACTCTGGAAGAACTTACGCGAATTATTGATTCAAGCCGCCAGACACCTGCATACTTTGCAAACGGAACAAGCAATCTTTTAACAGAACATTCAATTTACCTGAGGCAGATTGGTGCACTTCTTGTAAAACACCATGTTCCATATTCTCAGAAACAGCCGGTTGAGTCCGTCGCTTCGATGGCTTACACGGGAATCATCATAGATGCAAGGGGAAGTCTTCCTGTTCACGGTGAATTTATCGAAAGCGAAGTCAGTCCTTGTCTTTTCCCGCGTGTATGGAATGACAGAATGGAACTTGTTTATGAACGCAACATGGTAGATCCGGAAACTGCAAAAAACAATGGTGTTGCTTATTATACTTCAAGCATTTTCCCTGATGAATATGAAGACCGTGTTGGAAAAAATCCGCTCTGGATTACTGCAAGAAAAGTTTACGGCGTAAACAGAACAGACCCGGTTCTTTCTTATGATGATTACCTTAAAATTGTATCTGTAAAAGAAAACTTAAATCTCTTTAAGCAGGCAAAAGTTGTAATTCTCCTTGATCAGAAACAGCTGGTTCATGGAGTAACTGCTCCGGAAAAAAACAAAAACTATTACATGGCTTTCCACAGAATGCAGCGTTACTTCTTCGAAAACAAAGTTCCCGATTCTGTTGTAATAGACAGTTCAACGGGAACCCGCATCATCATGAATAACCTGCACTTTATTGCAGATTCTCCGAAACTTCTTCCGGAAGAAAAAGAGCGCATTGAACAGATTGCAGAATCCATTAAAAAATTTACTGCAAGCGGAGAGTTTACAATTCTGGTTGAAGGCCACACTGCCGACGTTAAAAAACCGGACGGACAGCTGCTTTTAAGTAATCAGCGCGCTCAGGAAATAATAAGTGAACTTGTTGCCTTTGGTGTTGATAAAAATCTGTTTACCTTTAAAGGATACGGCGGAACTAAACCTGTAGCAGATAACTCTACCGATGAAGGCCGCGCACAGAACAG
>JAGABO010000040.1 GCA_017614655.1 Treponema sp.
CAGAAGCTTGCCCGTGAATACACCGTAAAGGCACAGAAGGCCCTCGATGCCGGTGAATATGTTCTTGCAGAAGAATATGCAAAAAAAGCAGAAGAGAATGCAGCCCTTTCTGATGAATACATTAAGCACATGCTTGCAAGGGACAATGCAGACAAGCAGATTAAACTTGCACAGGACTGTTTAAATAATGCACAGAAAATCCGTGCTGACGTAAACTTCCCGATTGCATACGAAGCAGCCGGTAAGTATATGGAAGAAGCACTTTCTGCTTACGGAAACGAAAACTTCGAGAAGGCAGCAGAAACTGCAAAACTTGTTCTGGAAACACTTGCCGGAGTTTACGAAATTACACCGCTTCCTAAGTATTACGTTGTAAAGCCGTGGGCAACAAGCAAAGACTGTTTCTGGAATATTTCCGGACGTCCTTATGTTTACGGAAATCCTTTCCTCTGGGAAAACCTTTACGAAGCAAACAAGAATTCCCTTCCCAAGAAGAATAATCCGAACCTCATCCTTCCCGGCATGAAGATGGAGATTCCTTCGATTAAGGGAGAGTTCCGCGAAGGTACTTACAGCCCGAATGTTGAATACACTCCTTTCGGAAAAGAACCGAAGAAGCCTGAACCGGCACCGGCTGCAAAGGAAGAAACTCCTGCTCCCGAGCCTGTGTTCTCGGATGGAAATGCAAAATAAAATTACAGTAGCTTTGTAATTTCATAGAAGGGGCTGACTGGTAAGTAAAAATTGTAGTGGTTGAACTTGTCGAAACCACTGCAGTTATAACTTAAAAGTCAGCTCTTTTTTTATTTAAAAATCATAAAAACATTGTTCAACAAAAAAATTAACTTTGAATTTATAAAATAAATTTGACAATTCCTGAATTCGGTTTGAGAATTAACTCAACATCTGGGACGGAAGTTTTTAGATGTAACTCTGAATTTTCAGATAACGTGAAATTCAAAAAGGAGATTGTCATGTTAAAAGTTTTTGTAAAAAAGGTTTTGGGAGTGTCTGCAGCGCTCGTCTTAGGTGCAGGAATTTTTACGGGCTGTGCCGAAGTTTCGTACAGAGATGCTGACAGTGATTTTAACGCAGAAAGAGTTGCATTAAGAACATCAGATTCTGTAAACGGCGTTTACAATGTTGTTTATGTTCCGGATATGGACAAGCTTCAGGGAAACGAGAAAAAAGGAATTAAAGCTGTTAATCTTGCAGATTACACTCATGTCTGTCTTTATTCTGTAAAACTTAACAAGAAAGGAAAACTTGCAGTAACCGAATCATATAATGTAAAAAAAGAAAACGGTAAAACTACTGATGTAAGGGCATTCACAGAAAGATACCCGGAAAGTACCCTCAAGAGTTATCTTGAAAAAGCACATAAAAATTATCCGAACGTAAAGATTGTTGCCTGTCTCGGCGGCGGTGATGATGAAATAGTAGACAGCGATACTCAGAAGACACTTATTTACAACTATCTTAAGGACAAGGGTGCAGACAGCCTTGCTTCTCAGCTTGCCGACATGGTAAAGAAATACAAACTCGATGGTGTTGACCTTGACTGGGAATACTTCAGCAGCTTCAGCAAATACAACAGCCTTTATAAGGATCTTGCAAAGGCTCTCAGAAACAAGCTTCCTGCCAGCGAAGGTTATTCACTTTCTGTAGCTTTCCCGGTAGATAAATCATTTGTTGATTCAGAAATCAAAGAAATGTGTAACTATCTTGATGTTGTAAGCGTAATGAGCTACAAGAAAAAGCATTATGATGTAATTAAGAATTACTATCAGCCAAAGCTTCCGGCTTCAAAACTTACATACGGAATTTCTTACGAAAAGGAAAATCTTGACAGTTCAGAAAAATCAACAATCGTTAAGGATGCAGCTACTGCAAAAGAGCTTGTAAATAAACTCCTCGATGCCGGATACAAGGGAATCATGGCATGGGACTACAAGGGAGACGGTGATCTTAGGGAAGCAACCTGCAGCGCAATTAAGAATTACAAGTCATCTTCAACAACTCCGGTTAATCCAGATCCTGAACCAGATCCAGAGCCGGAGCCTGA
Organism: Treponema sp.; assembly: GCA_017614655.1. Taxonomy (GTDB): domain Bacteria; phylum Spirochaetota; class Spirochaetia; order Treponematales; family Treponemataceae; genus Treponema_D. The sequence goes on from JAGABO010000040.1 coordinate 2,066, forward strand.
TCCAGATCCGATTGTAACATCAGACTGCAGGCTTACTTTTGATGAAGGCTTCTCTCCTGTTGTAATTGATTACTTTGAAACTTCAAAATCAACGGGAACCCTTTACAAGAGTTCTTCCGGAGCAGTTGAATCTTACAACTGGTCATCAACAAACGGCGGTTCACTTAAGTGCAAGGTAAAATCAAGTGCAAAGGGTGACATTGATGTTTACATCAGATACAAGAATGCACCGGTCGGCGGAACACTTAAGTTCGACACATGGGCTGCAAACAAAGACTTCGGAAAGAGCATCAGAAAGATTTCTCTCCTCGAAGAACTTGATGACAGCGGAAATGTTGTAAAGTCACTTACAGGAAGCGGCCGCGACATTCCTTATGCAAATGATTACAAGTTCAAGACAATCGAAGCTTCAAAGAACATAGACAAGTCTTCGGGCTGGATTCACATCAGATACTACAGGGACAGCGCAGTTTCCGGTGAGTCTGTTTACATCGACAACTTCATGATCAAATAATTCCGGTTTTCCGGTAAGGTTTTTGGTGCCGTCTTTTTCGGGGCGGCACTTTTTTATTTTAAAGGAATTCTTTTTTAAAAAAGGCTTGAAATCTCGTTTAAATATGGGTTACAATTAGTTTGTACTTAGGTACAACAAATTTCAGGAGTGCCATTATGGAATTCAGTCGGTTTATGAATATGCCTGTTGCATCTGCATCCTGTGATGATTTTTTTGGCAGGACTAAAAATAGTACTGCTCCAGCGGGAGTCACTGTTATTCCAGTGTCTTTTAAGCTTAGCGTGTAAAAAAAAGGACTGTCTAAAAAGATACACCCTACCGTTTTACAGAAGTTAATTCAGTATTACGACTTCTTTTTAGACAGCCCGTCACAGGTCTTAAAACTTTTTTAGTAAAATCCGACTTATTAATTATCAGAGCGCTTTTAAATACTGTCAAATTTATTCTGCAATAGATTTTTTTTTGCAAGATAAAGTCCTGCTGCCGCTGCCATAAGTGCATGCGGATATTCCTTTGTGCCGATTTTAGAAAGAACCTCGCTCACAGGAAGCTTCATGCAGTTTAAAAACTCATCGCTGTCCAGATTCTGTTTTCCGCTGAATTCAAGTTCCTCAGCAAGATAGATGTGCACTTTATTAGAAAAGAGTGCGGGATTCGGATTCATTGTTCCAAGATGAATAAGTTTTTTTGCAACGGCTCCCGTTTCTTCCAGAAGTTCGCGCGCGGCTCCTTTTTCGGGAAGTTCACCCTTGTCTACTACACCGCCGGGAAATTCAATACTGAGGGCTTTTTCTCCATGCCGCCACTGTTTAACCATAAGAAAGTTTCCTTCGTATTCAGGAATTACAATTACCCAGTCGCGTGTTTCGTTTACGATGTATACTCCCTGCTGTCCGTCGGGCCCCGTGCTGGTGCGTTCAGTTACATCAAAAACCGGAGTGTGATAAACAACCTTCCGCGAAGTTTCGTTCCATAAAAGTTTACTGTCGTCCATATTTTCCTCAATAAAGTGCAGGCTTTTAACCTGAATAATTATACCACAAAAAATTTGTTTATGTTCATTTTATGATTTATAATTGATTTGTAAAATTAAAAGAAAGGAGGCTTTTATGGCAATAGTTACAATCGCAAGACAGGTTGCAGCACTCGGAGATGAAATTGCTGCCTCTCTTTCCCGGAAGCTGGGCTATTCTTTTGTCGACCGTCATCAGATAGAAGAACGCATTGTTTCCCTGGGTTTTCCCCGCAATAAGCTTCCCAAGTATGATGAACGTAAGCCCGGTTTTTTTGCAAGCATGGCAAAAGACAGGGATGAATATCTTAACTATCTTGAATATGCAGTTCTCGAAGCCGCAGAAAAATCAGACTGCGTTATAATCGGCCGCGGTGCTTTTGCTATTCTTGATGAACTTCCGAATCTTGTTAAATTCAAATTCGTTGCCCCCGATGATATCCGCATTGAACGCCTTAAGAATGAATTCAACTGGAACGAAAAACAGGCGCAGGCAAGAATTAACGAGAGTTCTTCTAACCGCAAAGGCTTTCATAAGAGCTTCTTTAACGTAAATCAGGAAGATCCTGCAAATTATCTTCTTACGCTTAACACAGGACTTCTTTCTATAGAAGAATGTGTTAAAGTCTGTGAGACGCTTGTTAAGACCCATGTTGATTCCGCAAAAGAAGATGCAGGAAAAAAACGTGCAGCAAATCTTTTTAAGGCTCAGACACTTGTAAATAAACTCCTTTTTGACTGCAAGCTTCCGGTAAGTTTTCTTCATGCAGATATTAATGAAGACGGTTCTGTAGTTACGCTTCTGGGAGTTGTTGATTCTCAGGCAGCAGCGGACAATGCTGTTGATACGGCAGCCCGAATTTATCCTTCCGTTGTAATAAAATCTGCAATTACGGTTGTACAGGACTTTAAGAACTTCCACGCATAACTTCATTATGGACATAAAGCCGATAACCTAGTATTATTTTCTATCATGAAGACATCGAATAAGTTTACGCTTGCACGAATGATAAGCGCGCCAGTACTTTTTGTGATTTATTTTTTTCCCATCTGGGGCAGGTTGCGCGATAATTTCGTTGTGTCTGCGGTAAGCTGGATTCTTGTCGTCCTGGGACTCATCTTTGCGGAGCTTACTGATTACTGGGACGGTTCCTACGCCAGAAAACATAATGAAGTAAGTGATTTTGGAAAAATGTTTGATCCGTTTGCTGATGTGTTCCTGCATCTTTCCATGTTTACGTGTTTCGTTTTTGATCAATACATGCCGACTCTCTGTTATATTCTTATTTTCTATCGTGAATTTGCTCAGAATTTCCTGCGTATGGTTTCTGCAAAACAGGGAACTGCAATTGCCGCAAGAAAGGGTGGAAAAATAAAAACTGTATTTTATGTAATCAGCTGTTTTTTTGTTCTTGCGCAGGAAGGACTTGTCCGCTTTGGACTTAATGTTTTTGTTGAACCTTATGTTTCTCTTGAACTTATCCGTCATGTTGGTTACGGTTTATTTGCAGTCTGTGTGGTTCTTGCATATATAAGTTTTTTTGATTATCTGAAGACTTTTGGTTCAAACCTTAAAAAAGATTAACGTTATGTACCAGTTCCGGCGCTGTATATTCAAAAAAGTTCTCCTGACAGGTTTCTTCTTTGCGGCAGCTTCTTTTTTATATGCGCAGAATGGTATTTCAATAGATAAAATAAGAGATGATCCGTATTTCATGACAGGCTCTGCTTTTTCTTTAGACGAAGAAGAAGATCCTTCCGTTATACAGGCAGATAATTCCGGTAAATCAGCAGGGACAGAAAAGCATCCTGATGAAGCCGGAACATTTAATGATGATGAATTTCCTTCCATTCCGGCGCCCGATCCTGTAGAAAAAATGCCGCTGTTAACGGATTCGCAGAAGTTTTTGGAAGACGGATATGATTTTAGAGGAGCAAAATTTAATGTTTCGGCGGGATGGGTTTTCCAGTATTCACCGGTTTTTCTTCCTTCGTGTTTTGCTGCAAATTTTGACAGTCTCTATGGTTTTGAATTTAACGGCGTGAATGTAAAAATTGACTGGCTCTTCATTTCTTTGGAAAGAGTAAAAATAGGTGCATCGGCGTATCTGGCCGGAGCTAAGTTTTACAAAAAAGATGAATCTTCCGAAACCTTTGCGCGACAGTACAGTGCAGATATTCTGATTACGGTAAAGATTTTTTCGGAGACAGGAAATCAGTTTGATGTTCATGTTGGCGGCGGACTCCTGGAAATAGAAAACCTTCGCTTCTACGAGAATAATGAACTTGTAAAAGGACCTTCTTCGTGGAACTCTCCGGATTTGAGAATCGGTGCCGGTTACGAAATTTTCCCTTTTAATCACTTTGGACTTAGATTCGGTGCTGATTTTGTATGGCCGTTTAATTTTGAAAATTATTATCCGAAACTTGATTTTTCACTTGGTCTTACCGCAAGATTTTAAAACAGTTTAATAAGCTGGTTCATTTTTACGTCTGTTTGTGTTATGATGCTCGCTATGGAAAACAAAGAAACACAGAAGTATATTGAACTTAACGGCCGTAAATTTATTCTGGTCGGAACTGCTCACGTAAGCGCAGAAAGTATTGAAGAAGTAAAAACTGTTATTGAACAGAATAAACCGGACTGCGTTGCAGTTGAACTTGATGAAGCCCGCTATAAAAACATGAAAGACCCGGAAGCCTTTCTTAAGATGGACATTATTAAAGTCCTTAAGAAAAAGATGGGCTTTATGATGCTTGCAAATATTGTCCTTGCAAATTATCAGAAAAAAATGGGCGAAACTTCGGGAGTAAAACCCGGCGATGAAATGCTTGCTGCCGTTAATAAAGCAGAAGAACTTTCGCTTCCAGTTTCGCTTGTTGACCGTCCGATTGCAACAACCCTCCGCCGTGCATGGGCAAAAAATTCATTCTTTGGAAAAATGAAACTTCTTTCTGTTTTACTGGGAAGTGCTTTTTCTAAAGAAGATGATGTTACGCCTGATGAAATTGAAAAGCTCAAGGTTTCAAGCGAAATGGATTCAATGATGAATGAGCTTTCGGATTATCTTCCCGTTGTAAAGGAAGTTTTAATCGATGAACGTGACAAATATCTTGCTTCAAAAATCTGGGAGAGCATGGGAGAAAACGTACTTGCTGTTTTAGGCGCAGGACATCTTCCGGGCGTAGAAGCACACCTTAAAAAAATTGCCGCTGAACAGGAATCATCAGACTGCTCCGGAATTGACTTTGTTCCTAAAAAAGGCATCGGTTCAAAAATTGCAATGTGGTCAATTCCTTTAATTATTGTTGCACTTATTGCTGCCGGTTTTGTCTGGGGCGGAAAAGAAGCCGGAACAAAAGGTCTTACTTCGTGGGTAATCTGGAACGGCGGACTTGCAGGAATAGGTGCTGTTCTTGCACTTGCAAATCCGCTTACGATTCTTGTTTCTGTTCTTTCTGCGCCGCTTACTTCTTTATGCCCGTTTGTCGGAGTCGGCTTTGTTGCAGGAATTGTTCAGGCTCTGGTGTGTAAACCGAAAGTTCGCGACATGGAAAATCTTCAGAAGGACGCATCAACATTTAAAGGCTTTTACCGTAACCGCATCCTTAAAGTTTTAGTCGTACTCTTCCTTACTTCTATAGGAAGCAGCATCGGAACCTTTGCAGGTGGAGCAGCCCTTCTTGCCGGAGTAACGGAATTCTTTGACAGGATTGTTTCTGCGGTTAAGGGACTGTTTTAAAATTTATATCGGAGAAACATATGAAAAGATTCCGTTTAATCATGATACTGTTTTTTATCATCGGGATCAGTCCTGTTATTGCAGGTTCGATTCATCAGATA
>JAGABO010000041.1 GCA_017614655.1 Treponema sp.
TCAAAGGCTGCCTTAAGCACTTCCTTTCTTAATGTACGCTGATATCCTTCATCAATATGCATCATGGAACAGCCGCCGCATTTTCCGTAATAGGGGCATGAAGGAGTTACCCTGTGTTCAGACGGTTCAATTACAGAAACAATTTCTGCCCTGCAGAAATCACGCGAAGAATCCGTTATGGAAACTTCAAGTTTTTCACCGGGAACGGCATAGGGAACAAAAACATTTTTTCCGTCAATTTTGGCCATGCAGTCACTGCCAAAAATCATTTTATCTGCTATAATTACGTAATTCATTTTCTCAAGGGAAAGTCTATCAGAAAAAAGAGGAGATTAAAAGATGGCGTACTCAAAAGAAACCCTTAAAATGTCTGATTCAAATAAAAACGTTTTTTACTCCTGGATTCCGGAAGGCGAAATAAAAGCATGCGTTGTCTTAAGTCACGGTATGTGTGAACATGCTGAGCGTTATAATGATTTTGCTTCTTTTCTTAATAAAAACGGTTTTGCTCTTTTTGCAGAAGATCACAGGGGGCACGGAGAAACGGCACTCCTTGCAGAAAAGGAAGGAAATGGAAAGCTCGGCTGGCTTTCGGACAAAAACGGTTTTATGCGTGTTGCAGAAGATATTCACGAAGAAATTCTTGAAGTTAAAAGACGAATTCCTGGAAAAAAAGTTTTTCTTTTCGGGCACAGTTTCGGCTCCTTTATTTCTCAGGCAGTCCTTGAATTCTACGGCTCTGAAATCGACGGCTGCATTCTCTGCGGAACAGCCGGTCCCAGACCTCTTACCGTAGCATTTGCCCGCATTATGGGAAGCCTTGTTTCTATTTTTACAGGAAAAAAACATTATTCAAGATTTATAAACACACTTGCCTTCGGTTCTTACAACGCACGGATTAAAAACCGGAAGACCGGCTTTGACTGGCTTTCAAGGGACGAAAAATCAGTTCAGAAATACATGGAAGACAGGCTCTGCGGCTTTATTTGTACTGCAGGTTTCTACAGTGATATTTTTAAGGGACTTTCAATCATTCATAAGGGAAAGAACATTAAAAAAATTAAGCGTGACAGCAATGTGCTTTTTATCTATGGAACAGAGGACCCGGTCGGCTCTTATTCAAAAACCGTACAAAAACTTTTTACCCTGTACAGAAAAAACGGCATGAAAAATGTGGAGCAGAAACTTTATGAAGGCGCAAGGCATGAACTTTTAAACGAGATAAACCGCGAAGAAGTTTATGCTGATGTGCTTGAATGGCTTGAAAAAAATACTGCTAATAATTAAAATCACCTCTTGTGTTAATCAGATATGGAACTGACGGTAAGGGAAAGCCGGTTCAGAAAGCAGTAATCTATACAAAGAGCGAGCATAAAATTTCCCTGGCGAATATCGATCCGGATGCGCTCTTTGTTGTATCAAGGCTTAAGGAAACAGGGTTTGATGCGTACATTGTCGGAGGGGCAGTACGCGATTTAATCATCGGAAAGAAACCCAAGGATTTTGACATCGTAACGGATGCAACTCCGAGCCGCATAAAAAGAATTTTCAGAAACTCCCGCATAATCGGAAAAAGATTCCGGCTTGTACATGTTTTTTTCGGCGACAAGATTTTTGAAGTAAGCACTTTCCGTTCTACAGTTGACGGTTCTGTCGGAAACTCCTTCGGAACAATGGACGAAGACGTAATGAGGCGTGACTTTTCGCTTAACGCCCTTTATTACTGCCCCGATAAGGAACAGGTAATTGATTACGTAGACGGTGTAAACGACATCAGGAAAGGAATAATAAAGCCTGTAATTCCTTTAGACAGAATTTTTACCGAAGATCCGGTACGCATGCTCAGGGCAGTTAAGTATTCTTCTACGACAGGCTGTAAAATGCCGCGTGCCCTGAAGAAAAAAATCCGTGAATCTTCTTCGCTTTTAACTCCGGTTTCTCCGTCGCGCCTTACCGAAGAAATGCTTAAAATCTTAAACTCCGGACATGCTCAGAAAATTGTTGAAGCAGCCCTCGAAACAGACCTTTATGCCTGTCTTCAGCCTTCTGCAACAAACCTCATGATAGAAAGCCGCAGTTTTGAAAAAAAATACATGACTTCGCTTCGTGAACTCGATGAAGCAGTCTTTAAAGATCCGTCCTTAAGGCTTGGAGAAAAACTCTACTACATTTTAAGGGATTTTCTTTCCGAAGCAACAGACTGGGAAAAGGAAGTAAAAGATGCAGGTTCTCCTTCCGAACTTTTTAAGCTTGCCTGGTCAAGAAGCCGTAACTTTGTCCTTCCAATGAATCCTCAGAGAACGGAACTTGATTATGCTGTTGTAAAAATGCTTAAGAGTTTCGGAGTTCCGTTTAAGGAAAACAGAAAAAGAAGGCAGAGAAGGGACGAAAGAAAAGAGGAAAAAAAGTCCTAGCTGCTTTTTCCGGGAGCCATCGTTATTTTGTCGATTATAATGCTCAGCTCTTCGATAAGGATTCCGGTGTATTTTTCTATGCTGTCGATTATGTACTGCTGAAGGTTATGTATTTCTCCGGTAAGCTGGCGCCCGAACGGAACGTCTATCGTAATTACAAGACGGTAGCCGCGGGTGTCGGTTTTAATGTTCAGTTTTTTAACGCGGACCTCGCTTCCTGACTCGCTTATGCAGTGCATGACCATCTGACTTAAAGCTGCTTCAGAAATTTCTATGCGGCCCTTCTTGCTGAACTCAGGAGCTACAATTGATTTTTCGCTCATGCTGGCTTCTTTTTTTCCGATTTTAAGTTTTCTTGAACTTTTAGAAATAAACTCCTGTACACCCTTTACGAAAATCTGCGAATAGCTTTTCTTTACTTCGATCGAAGGAACTGGAATTACATGCTTTCCTTCTGTCTGACGGCTTCTTATGGCTTTTTCGATTTCTTCGGTACTTGCAATGTCTTCGATTCTTATGATTTTAGAAGGCGGCGGAAGCTGAAGCCTTAAGGCAATCTTTGTAACCATCTTCTCGCTTGTTCCGATGAGAAGAAGCTTTTTTATCTTTGATTTCTGCAGGACTTTTGCAACTGAATCGCGATGTTCCTTATCATCAAAAAGGGCAACCCTTACGGCTCCCATGTAGCTTTTTTCGTGTTTTGCGCTTTTTCCGGCAAGTATCTTATCATTACGGATAAGAAGACCGTCATCAATCATGGCTTCAATTCCGTGTTTTTCGGAAAGAAGTTTAGCCCTGAAACTTTTTCCTGTTCCGCTTTCACCAACGAGTGCAAATACCGTGACCGAACGGTTGATAAGTTTTGTAAAAATGCCCATATTTTAAGTTACCTGCTACACTAAAGTATAAAGTCGGCAGATTGAATTTTCAAGTTTTGTTTAATAAAAGAATCAAATTCTTCTGGAAAAGGAGCTTTTATCATGCAGGGCAGGTTAAGAAGACCGCTGTTTTCAAAAATCATCAGGGCAGAATGAAGAAGAAACGGGCCTTTTTTTCCTCCGTATGCCGTATCTCCTAAAAGCGGAAAACCTTTTTTTGCACACTGAAACCGTATCTGATGCTTTTTTCCGGTAAGTATTTCTGCCTGAATCAGTGTAACTTTTCTTCCTTCGTAATTTCCGTAAGAAAGGGGCGTTATTCTGGTTAAGGCACGGTTTTCTGCCTTTTTTGAAATGTCGTCTTTAACCGTGTAAAAGCCGTTTTCGGCATCTGAGCCCGTAATAAAGTCTTCAAGAAAAAAAGATGATTCAAGGGAGCCTTCTACAACGGCAGCATAAATCTTCCTTACAGAACGTTCTTTAAGCATAAGGGAAAAAGTTCTTGCTCCTTCCATCGAAAGCGACACAGCCATAAGCCCGGAAGTATACCTGTCAAGCCGGTGAAGGGGAGCCGGAATAAATGAAAGTGAGCCTTTTACCTCAAGGTTTCTTGCAAAAGCCGAAACACAATCCTCCGAAAGAGAGCCCTGACTTTTCATTCACTTAGGTTTATTTATAAAACACAAGTTATTGTTTCTATAAATTATATCAAGTTGTATGTTTTTTAATACTTTTTTATTTACACATTCTTCTTTTTTATCTTTTTCCTTAACATTTTCGAAAAAGAATGCTGCAGCAGTTATGATGTCGCCTTTTTTAACACGGTCGCTTCCCCTGGCTTTTTTTCCTCCAAGCCTTAGAAGAGACTTGCGAAGGGCCTCCTGAACGTTTACGCCGGTTCCCTTAAGTAAAGCCTGGCAAACCCTGTCGAGACGTCTTCCTGAATCATCTTCACTGCATTCAAAAGTCTTAAATTCCATGATTTTCGGCTTTTATTATAGAATAAAAATCAACTATGTGCTATAGTTAGACAATATGGAAAACTTCAAGGAACAGCTGCATTCATTTTTAACAAGCCCTGTTTTAATAGCCTGTATATTCAGCTGGCTCATTGCGCAGCTTCTGAAGACTTTCATAAAACTCTGCTCGGGTAAAGTACACTCACTTTCAGAACTATTTGAACTTCTTTTCTGGCGTACCGGCAGCATGCCGTCAAGTCATGCAGCTCTGGTTGCATGCCTGAGTACAATGATCGGTTACCGTAACAGGAATCAGCTTGACAGTGACGTTTTTATCCTCTCCCTCGTATTCTTTCTGGTAACAATAAGGGATGCCATGGGAGTAAGAAGGGCAAACGGAGTACAGGCACGTCTTCTGAATAAAATTTCTCTTATTCTCTTTGATAAAGGCCTTATGGAAAAAGATGCTGTAAAGGAGGTGCAGGGGCATACGCCTCTTGAAGTTTTTGTGGGCTGCCTTATAGGTTTTTTTATAGCCCTTGCTTTCTGCATACTGTAAAATGACATCACGATACGTAAAAGCATCCCTTTCCCTTATCTTCCTCATTTTTATGGGCTTTATGCTTGTAATCTTCAGAAGTATTCCCGTAAGCCGAATCTGGAACAACTACAGTCTCGTTTATTTTTCACCGGAGCTCGGGGAAAAAGAGGCGCTTTCATATTTTCATGAAGAAGGCTGTTCCGGAATAATTTCGCTTTCTTCCCAGACTGTTCCGCTTGTATCTCCCGTAACCCCCGTTATTCCGGAACAATATTCTGAGTACCTTATAAAAAGGCTTGGATTTTTTTCGGATCTTTCGGGAAAATTTTCCGTTCTTTACATTCCATCAGAACATTCAGAGAAAACAAAAACTGCCCTGGAAAAAATCATCAGGGACTTTCCAGGTGTAAAATGCGGCATGGATTCAAGACAGAAAAGTCCTTATCTTTCTACAGTACTTACAGCAGCTTTTCTTTTTGTATTTGCATTTTTTGCACAGAGAAAAAGTCTTATTGTTATTCCTTCCATTCCTCTTGTGCTCCTTGTTTTTTCAAGACCGTTTTTTTCTACGGCAGCGGCTGTTTTTCTTTTGATGACAGGGATTTTTCTTCTTCAGAACCTGTGGAAAAGAGCAGGAGCCCTTAAAAAAACAGCATGCCATCCGCTTACACTTTTATTCTTTACGTTTTCTTCTGCAATAATTATTTTTCAGCCGATTTCAGGACTTCTTCTTTCTGTAGGAGCGGTTGTTTCTTCTGCCCTCTGCATTTATCTTATAAATGAAGTAGATCTGTTCATGGAAAAACAGAGTTCTTTTAATTTTGTACCGCTTTTTTCTGCAAAACAGCTGCCTCTTGTTACCGGAAGAACTGTTAAAGTAATGATTGCTTCTTCTGCTGCCATTACACTTTCCCTGATTCTTTTTTTGATTCCCTCCGGTGCTGTTTCCGGAAACGAAAACGGAGTAATGCTTCCTTCTCCGCAGAAAGGAGCAGGAAGTAAAACGGAACTGTGTTCACTTGATGATTTTTATGAATGGTCATGGCTGACTCTTACATTTCCTTACAGAAACCTCAATGACAGTCTTATTCCTCAAAAAGCAGTACTGGATGAAGAAATTACTTTTCCAAGGTATGTATTTGACTCCGGAGAAATCATGGAATACAGCGAGACTGTTCTTACATACGGAAATGATTTTTTTAACTCAAGAAAATCATTTATAATGGACAGCCCCGATCCAAATATCGAAAAACTTTTAATTTCAGAAAACGCCGGAGAATGCTCTTACTCGGCACTTCCCGGTTCAAAAAATACGCAGGGAGGAAACAAAGTGCTTCTTCTAATCCTCATGGCTTTATCTGCAGCAATTCCGCTTGCAGGCTGGCTTTACTACAGAAAAGCGCTTTATGCCGCCGGAAGGACAGATGGATTTATGGGGGCGGGAGTAACAAACGCACGAATAAACGCACAATGAGGAGATGAGATAATGGATAAAGAACAAACTGCAATCGAACGCATTAAAACAGCTTCAGAAATGTCTTTAGCTTATTACCAGCAGCCGCTCA
>JAGABO010000042.1 GCA_017614655.1 Treponema sp.
ACAACCTCTTCTGTCTTAAAGTGCTCGGGAATATATGAAGGAAGGTTAAAATCAAGGCCTCTGATAAAAGCTTCTCCATCGATATCAGGATCCGTAACAAGACCGGATATATTAAGATTTCCGGTTACAATACCGGAATAAAGAGAGAACATGCTGGAATTAAAAAGATACGAAAGAAGTCCTGCATCAGCATAAAGGGAGTTAACGGCAACATTCATACGGTCACCCTTTAACGTTCCGTTCATATTAAAATGAAGGGGTTTGTCCTCCTGAACACTAAGGGAAATACTTCCGTCATCAAGGTATTCTCCGTAGGCTCCGATGTACTCGTTTGTAATGATATCGAATCTTCCCGGAGAACGAACCAGTGTTACGTTAAACGGAAACGGCTCCATAAGAAGGCTTCCCGAAATTTCAGGGCTGTCTACGGAAACGACAAAGTTCTGCGGAATAAAGCGTCCCTTTTCTTCGGGAGAAAGATTTTCTATCGTAAACTTAACGGGAGCATAAAGTGTTCTTTCTCCGAATGCAGCATTAATTTTTCCGTCCGCCGTTCCGTCAAATGTTTCAAGATCAAGTTCGGCAATTACATCAGAAACCTGCATGTGATTCCAGTTAAGTGAGAACTCCGGAACAGAAAGTTTTCCTTCCATGATGGCCGCATTTCCTTTTATAAAAAGAGGAGTTCCTGCAACCTGCATGGAAAAATTCTGAAGAGCAAGGTTGATATAAGGATTTTCGAAGGTTCCGCTTGCAGTAAGGGAAGCAGTCATAGTTTCGTCTGCAGGCTGATTAGAAAAAAAGCGTCTTAGCGGAAAAGAAACTACATCTGCTTCGGCAGAAAAAAAGCATTCACTTTTAAGTGTCTGCATGGAAATTTCGCCGCCCAATGGATTTGTAAGGTTTCCCGTAAATAAAATTTTTTCCGATGAAATAGGATTAGAAAGTTCAAAATTTGCGTTTACCGAATCAAAAATTCCGCTGTTGATATTCCAGAGTGTATAGCCGTTTCCTTCCAGAGTAGAAAATGAATCTGCATAAAGAAGCGTAGAAAAAACAATTCCTTTTGAATCAAGTTCTGCAGAAAGCGAAAGCTTTGGATGAAGAATAAAACGGTTACCGATTTCTTCTGCTTCGAGGCTGTGAATCTGAACGGAAAAATCGTCCTTAGAATTATATGAAAAAGATGCTTCACTTGAAAAAGCAAGAAGCAGGTTTTCCATGGAAAGCGGAAGTGAAGAAAACTGGAATGTTCCCGAAACGCCGTAACTGAAATTTGCAACAAGCGTAAGGCCGTAGTCTCCCGTAACGTTAAGCCATTCACCGGAAGAATAAATTCCGCTTAAACTGTACGGGATGGAGTTAAACGTAAAGTCTGTAGAAAAAATAAGCTGCCGGTCTTCAGGAGAAATATCTGCACTTGCCCGCGCCATAAGGGAATGTTTTCCATAAATAAGATCTGCCTGGCTTATGTTTATGGAGTTTCTGTTTCCGTCAAAAGAAAGGAGAAGGAACTCTCTGTCCTTCTGCGTATTTGCAAAAATTGAATATGGAGAATTATACGTAATGTCGGAAAAGTCCGTTGAAAAATAAATTTCCGTAGACATGATAAACGGCGAAAGTGACGGAACAAGCGAAGAAATTCCTTTACCTTCTTTTTTATCAATAATATATCCGGCCGCATGAAAAGCTGAATCAAGAAAAAGATTTGCAACCTGAACGGAACATTCAAGGTAATTTTTTTCTCCGAGAGCAAGACTTCCTTCTGCAGACACTCGGGAATTTCCGTCAAATTCATCATGAGAAAAATCAGAAAGTGAAGCAGAAAAATCAACGGCACCTTTACGGGGAACTATAACAGCCTCGATAGAACTGAATGCTCTTTCTCCCATATTAAAAGAAGGAACGGAAACATATACAGAATTATTTTTTGAAGTTACAGACACATCACCAGAAAGCCTGTTTCCGTTTTTAAGCGTAAAGTATTCTGTGTGAAGATAACCTTCCGGAAGTAAAGTCTTTAAATTCAGGGCCCCTTCAAAATCTGCATAAAGAGTTTCTCCCCGTGCATTTAATGAACTTACACGGATTCCGTCATTATCCCCGTCTGCATCAAAGCGGACAGTTTCTCCTCCTGCAAAAAAACGCTGATTAAGTTTTACGTCCGACAGACTCTTCCATTCATAATGCATGGTGGGAAAATCAATAATGAGTGAACTTTCTGACGTAAGCTTTGAAGTTCCGAATTCACGGAAAAGAAGTTCTGACGGTGGAAAACGCACGACAGAAAACGGATTAAGTGATTTGCATGAAAGATTTATATTCATCCGGCCGTTGTCTGCATTAAAACCTCCGATTATGCCGAACGGTCTTACGTGCTCCGTAGTACGAACCATAAATGAAGAACCTTCAAAATAAGCAAGACAGGTAAGCGGAGAAAGTGAATACCATGCATTTTCATAAGGTGTTATATTTACGCTGAACATGCTTCCGTCTACAACAGGCAGCATGTTTCCTTTAGCAGAAAAACGAAATCCTGCAGGCCGAACTTTTTTAAGGGGAATATCTATCGTAAAAACCCCGTCAAGAGTACCGCCTAATGCCAGTGTTCTCCTGTTTTTTTTAACGTCTGCTTCAAATACTGTAACTCCAAGATTGACTTTTCCGCTGTTAAAATGAAATGAAATATTCCTTAATGAAATGTCAAACGGAAGCGAAAAAACAATTTTTTTTATAAGTTCACGGTGTTCATCGCGCAGAAAATGCTCACCTTCGGTACGCGGTCTTGAAGGAAATAACTCACTGAATTTCTTTCGTACATTAACAAGTTTACTGCTGTCATAGTAAAAATCAACATTGTAGATTTTTACGTCCGTAAAGACATTCTTAAAATCCCGGTCAAAAAGTTTTTTTATGCTGTAGCCTGCAACGGCTTTTTCTGCAGTAAAGATTTTTTCTCCGGTTAAAGCATCACTTACCGTAATTCCCTTAAATGATATTCCCGTAAGAATACTCGGAGAAAGGGATTCATAAGAGAGGGCAAGTCCGGTTTTATCGGCAAGAAGAACAGTATATTTTTCTTCGAATTCTTTTAAGACTTTGTTCATAGCCTTATACAGCGGCTGAAGAAAAGCAAAAACAGCTGCCATAAGAAAGAGAAAAATCAAAGTTCCAGCCGCAGATTTAGAAAACCGGATTTTCATTTTTTTTAACATAGTATATTATCATTTATCAGAAAAAAATTGAAGAACAAAAGGATACGCCGATGATACTCAACAATTTTATTGTATTTGAAGGAATAGACGGTTCAGGAACTTCTACGCAGATTAACCTGC
>JAGABO010000043.1 GCA_017614655.1 Treponema sp.
AACGACTACACCTTCTTCTTCAGGTACATCCTCTTCGATAAATTCTTCGGTCTCATCAAAAGAATCGTCCTTTGAAATTGACTTGTCCAGGCTGATTGTAATTACCTTACTTACGCCTGATTCCTGCATTGTGACACCCAGCATTGTGCTTGCGCCCATAACGGTCTTTTTGTTGTGGGTGATGACGATATACTGAGAAAGTTTTGCGAATGAGCGGAGTGCCTGGACAAAACTTGTGACGTTTTTGTCGTCCAAAGCCGCATCAATCTCGTCCAAAAGACAGAATGGAGAAGGACGAACCTGATAGGTTGCGAAGAGAAGGGCTACAGCCGTCATTGTCTTTTCGCCACCCGAAAGAAGGGCGATGTTCTGCAGTTTCTTTCCTGGCGGCTCGGCGTAAATATCAACTCCCGACGTGAGAACGTTCTGCGGATCTGTGAGTCGGAGCTCGGCACGGCCACCACCGAAGAGACGGCGGAACATATTGTGGAAATTCTTTTTGATTTTGTTGTAGGTGAGGACGAACATCTCTGTTGACTTGGTTTTGATTTCCTCGTAAACACGAAGGATGTCCGCACGGGCCTTTACAGTGTCCTCGTACTGCTTCTGGAGTTTTTCATAGCGCTCTTTCTGCTCACCGAATTCTTCCGGTGCCATGAGGTTTACTGAACCCAGGTCAGCAAGTGCTTTTCGTGAAGAAGAGAGCTTTTCACGCAGGACAACTGACGGAGTATTGATTTTATACATGCGTTCCTCAAATTCCATGAGGTCGCGGCTCCATACATCCTGGAAGTTTTGCTTTACGTTGCGGATTTCGGTATCGCTCTGTGCAAGTCCGATGCTCAGTTTTTCGAGCTTTTCCTGCCACTTGTTGCGTTCTGCCTGACGTTTTTCGAGTACTTCTTTTTTACCGGTTACCTTGCTGTTGCAGTCTGCAATTTCTGCATCAAGCTTATTGAGTTCTGCAGTAATTTTCTGTCCCTGCATTTCAAGTTCGGCAATTTCCGAATCAACTTCTTCTATCTTTTCGTCAAGGTCTTCGAGCTCACGTGTTTCGGAAGCAAGTTCTTCTTCCTTTTCGCGCAGGCTGTTTTCTTCGCGTACACGGTTCTGTTTAAGGAGGCTTATCTGCTGCTGAACCGAAGTAATTTCCTGGCTTACCTTAGCCTGATTTACGCGGAGTTCAGAAAGAGTTTCCCTGTATTCATTTATGCGCTTCTGAAGTTCGGCATTTGTTTTTTCCAGTTCGGTACTTTCTTTTTTAATTTCTTCGATTCTGGAAAGATTATCATTAATGGAAAAATCAATTTCCCTTTTCTTTGTGATGATACCTTCCGGCGAAAGAAAATCATCGATGAACTGAGGTGTCGTTTTTGTATAGTTTTCTACACATGCCGAAAGATTTTCTAACATTGTAAGAAGGTCTGTAAAGGCTGTAACTGCATCTTTTGCAAACTGAGTGCTGTCTTTTGCTGACGGAGAAGGAAGTGAAGCAAAATCTCCGAAAATATTAGAGCGGCCTTTTGCAAAAATCTTTATCTTTTCTATGAGGGTTTCAAGTTCTTCCTTTGCCTTTTTGTTTGCAGCAGAAGAGTAGCCTGCATCTTTTAACTTTGCATCAAGTTCGGTAACGATGTCTTCGGTAATGCCCTTTAAGGCTTCTTCGAGTTTTGCCCTTTCGGTATCAAGGTTGTGAATCTTTCCGGAGTTTGCTGCAATAAGCTTTGTGTTTCCGTCTATCTGCCCCGAAGACTGATTTATGTTTTCGATGAATCCGTCGATGTTGCGGCTCATGTCCGAAAGCCGGCGGTTCTTTTCGTGAAGGTCTGCCTCGTGAGAATCAATCTCGTCGTTTACGTCGTCAATGCGGTCCTTTATGTTCCTGATGCTGTTTTCTATGGAACCGATTTTATCTTTAATGCCGGTTTTCTGCTTGTGAAAGTTCTGGGCCAGCATTCTTTTTCCGTTCTGTGCTGCACCGATTTTAATGACTTCCTGTTCCTTTACGGTTCTTGAATCCTGAAGCGCCTTTACGCGGTCATTGTTTTCGTTAAGCGAACTGTAGATTTCTTCTATTTCTTTAGCAGCAGCATCACGCTTTTCTTCGGCTTCTTTTTTCTGTTCTTCGCATTTTGATTTGTTAAGCGAAAAGTCCTTGAGTTTAAGAAGCTGAATGTCCAGTTCGCAGTTAAACCTGTCGTCCTTGAGTTTTCTGTATTTTGCAGTTTTTTCTGCCTGAACCTTTAAGGTTTCGTAGCTTCTTTTTGTTTCGTTAAGTCCAAGATCTATCTGGGCAAGGTTTGCGCGGGTTTTTTCCAGTTCGCGTTCTGCTTCCAGAACTTCTGCCTTGCTTCTTGAAATTCCTGCAGCTTCTTCAAAAAGATAGCGTCTGTCTTCCGGCTTTGAAGAAAGAATCTGGTCGATTTTTCCCTGTTCCATGACAGAGTAGGCTGCCTTTCCGACACCGGTATCCATAAAGAGCTTTCTGATTTCGGTTGCAGTTTTCTGAACTCCGTTTATAAAGTATTCGTTTTCTCCGCCGTTTTTCTTGTAGTAGCGTCTTTTTATTGCAATTTCATCATCGGGCATCGGTAAAAGCCCGTTTTCGTTGGAAATAGTAAGCGTAACTTCTGCCATTCCGAGCGCAGCCCTGTCGTCCGTTCCGTTAAAGACAACGCTTTCCATAGCATCAGCCCTGAGATTTTTTGAACGGTTTTCTGCCAGAACCCATTTTATCGCATCAACAACATTACTTTTTCCACAGCCGTTAGGGCCGAGAAGCGCAGTAATTCCGTCGGCAAAGTTGATTACCGTACGGTCTGCAAACGATTTAAATCCGAATATCTCAAGACTTTTTAAAAACACTTTATTTCCTCGAAAATTAGTCTATCCATTATAGCGATTTTGAAGGTTTCTTTCAACTTTCGGGGGCAACAATTTTACCGCAATACAACTGTTTAGGATAGACTTTGAGTCCCAGCTTCTTTTCAAGGGCAGCATATTTCCTGAGTTCAAATTCATCTCCGATTACGCAGTTAATTCCTGTCTTTCCTGCACGGGCGGTGCGTCCTGCCCTGTGAATGAAGAAGTCTTCGTCTTCGGGAAAATCCATCTGAACTACATGGCTGATTCCGTTTATGTCAAGTCCGCGGCTTGTAAGGTCTGTCGTTATGAGGATCTTGAGCTTTCCGCTCCTGAACCTGTCGATTATGATTTTCCTGATTTTTTTGTCGGTCTTTCGGCTTAAGCCCTCACATTCAATTTTCCTGTACTTTAATTTTGAAGTGATGTTTTCTATCTGGTCTCCGCGCGAAGTAAACACAATCATCTTTGTAAAGTCTGCGGCATTTATGAAGCTCCTGAGCGTGTCGATCTTGTCCCTTCTTTCTGCATAGAGTGCCCAGTGTTCAATCCTCTTTTTAAGTACGTCTTCCGGCGGAAGGGTAATGAACTCTACCGGAGAAACGTCTTCTTCTCCGGGAAGTGCCTGCCTTATCTTTTCCAGCGTCTTTTTCGTAAAGGCACTTACCGTTGCAGAGTTTGCTATTATCTGAACCTTTTTAGGA
>JAGABO010000044.1 GCA_017614655.1 Treponema sp.
AAATCAGGCACAGATACCCGTCGATTCACTTGAAATAACAAAATCACTGCAGGCAACTTTCCGTTCAATCAGTTCAAGCGTTCTTCCTGCAGTTGTCGAAGTAGAAGTCGTAGAAGAAGTTGAAGTACCCGACTATTCTGATTTCTTCAAGAATTTCGGAGATCTTTTTTCCAGCCCGTTCTTTAACGACGGTTCAAAAGGCCGTAACGAAAAGAAAAAACAGGAGCAGAAAGGTCTTGGAAGCGGTGTAATTGTCCGCAGGAACGGAAGCAAAGTTTATGTGCTTACAAACAACCATGTTGCAGGAAATGCAAAAAAAATAAACGTAAAGCTTAACGACAGCCGCGAATATGAAGCATCTCTTGTCGGAGCTGATTCGCGCATGGACATTGCCCTCGTTTCCTTTGAACTTAAAAAAGGCGAAGACGTTACGGTTGCAAAACTCGGTGACAGTTCTCTTGTTGAACAGGGAGACATTGTTCTTGCCCTCGGAAGCCCGATGGGATATTTTGCTTCTGTTACCCAGGGAATCGTAAGTGCCACAGGAAGAAGCGGAACTCAGATAGACAACATAAGCGACTTTATCCAGACTGATGCTTCCATTAACCAGGGAAACTCAGGAGGACCGCTTGTAAATATTTACGGTGAAGTAATCGGAATCAACACCTGGATTGCATCCATGACAGGCGGAAGCATGGGACTGGGCTTTTCAATTCCGATCAATAACATAAAAAATGCAATCGACAAATTCATCGAAAAGGGAAAGATTATCTACGGATGGCTGGGAGTTACCCTTACAGAGCTTACGGATGAACAGAAGGAAAGCCTCGGCGTCGGAAAGGCAGACGGAGCTTTTGCAAGTGAACTCTTCCTTAACAGTCCTGCTATCAAGGGAGGCTTTAAAGCCGGTGACTTTATTGTTGAACTTAACGGACACGCCATAAAGAACACGGAACAGCTTGTACGCGAAGTTGCAGGCATTGAAGCAGGGACAAAATCTGTATTCAAGGTTCTGCGCGGAAAAACAAAGGTTACGCTCAACGTAACAATCGAAGAAAGATCTGATGAAGTTTCGGGCGATCTTTCAAAGCTCTGGCCGGGCGTACGCGTTACACCTATTACGGAAGAAATCAGTAAAAACCTTAACCTCGAAAAAAATACGGAAGGACTTGCAGTTATTGCAGTAGATCCTAAATCTCCAGCTGCAGCCTTAAGGCTTACTCCAAAAACAATAATCACAGCCGTTAATGACAGGAAGGTTAAAACCTTAAGAGACTTCTATGATGCCCTCGATACAGAGAATGCAAAGGAACTCTGGTTTGACATTTACGAAGAAGGTCATACAGTAAGCACAAACAGATATAAAATCGGAAAATAATTTCGGTTTTTCTGTAACCTTCTAAAGGCAAAGGAGTTTATATTTACAGAAAGTTCAGAGTGCTTTCTTCATAGAAACTCCTTATAAAAGGGCTGCGTGAAGTTTTCATGCGGCCTTTTTTCTTTATAAAGCTTCATAATTTTTTAAAGCGGGATTTCCTTAAAGTCTGCGCCTTCCTCTCCCATAAATACCTTAATGCGGCATTCTTCCATGGTTGCATTTTCTGCAAAAGAAGCAAGATCAGAAGCATAGGGACTTAAAAGTTCTGAAGGGTTATAGGAAAGTGTAAGCTCCGTTTCTTCTCCTTCTCCCCATGCTCTGGAAAAAGAGCCGTGAAGCTTAACAAGATCAGAAGCAGCCTTAAAAAGATGATTCTTATGTTTTTCCGAAAATTTCTGTTCAAGAAAATTTAACTGCATTTTTTCTATGGAAGCATGACTTTCTTTTTCCGGAATAAAGCCTGTAATAAAGGAACAGTTATTACACTGCTGCCATTCATCAAAATCAGCAAAAAAAGAAGAAGCACTTATTTTTAACACTTTAAGCACGCTCATAAACCAGGGAACAGCGCGGCCTTCCGTATAAAATGTACGGCAGGCAAAAGCCATTCCTGCAGAAAAATCCATGTCTTTTGAAGAATAAACTGCTGTCGGAGAAGGAAGCTTCTCTTCATAAAAATAAATGTGATTGGGATAAAGCGTCACTGCAAAATCAAGACGGTCACGGAAAGAGCGGAAAGTGTCTCCCCTCTTTTTTCCAAAGTCTGCGGAAAAGCCCCAGACAAGACCTGCATCATTTAAAAGGGCAGCTTTTTTGGAAAAAAGTTTTTTATCAAAAAGAAGGACACCGTTTTTCTCTGTGCCGCACAGGGGAAACGTCAGGGAACAGAAGAGGTTTTGAGAAAGAGAAAGCACATCCCTGTCTACAAAAGAAATGTCCGTTTCTATTGAATGAAACTCTTCATTGTTCGAAACGGACTCTTTCTTCTGCACCCGCCGAAGATATTCAAGCAGGTGCGGCTTAGAAAAAAACTGCATTTTTTACGGCTAGAGGATTGCGATGGAAGCGGCCCTGCATTCAGAAAGCATCTGCTCGCTCCAGGCACTTACCTGGGTTTCTCCGATATGGGCCTTTCTTAAGAAGTACATACAAAGACGTGACTGGCCGATTCCGCCTCCGACTGTCTGAGTAAGTTCTCCGTTAAGAAGTTTTGAGTGGAACTCAAGATTTGCACGTTCCGGACAGCCGCGTTCGTTAAGCTGAAGCCTTAAGCTTTCCGGACTTACGCGGATACCCATTGAAGATAATTCCATTGCGCTGTCGAGCACAGGGTTCCATACCATAAGGTCACCGTTAAGTCCGTGATTTCCGTCACCGGTTTCCGTAATCCAGTCATCATAGTCAGGAGCACGTCCGTCATGAATCGTTCCGTCGGGAAGCTTTCCGCCTATTCCGATGATGAACACTGCACCGTACTTTTTTGTAACGATGTTTTCCCTTTCCTTTGGAGTAAGGTCCGGATAAGCCCTCTGAAGTTCTTCTGCATGAACAAAAGTAATTTTTTCCGGAAGGCACGGAGTTATTTTTTCGTAGCGGTCATAAACAAAGAATTCCGTTCTCTTAAGGCAGCGGTACACTTTTTCTACAACTTCCTTAAGGAACATAACGGTTCTGTTTTCGGGCGTCATTGCAAGACACCAGTCCCACTGATCTACATAAAGTGAATGAAGGTTATCAAGTTCTTCATCTGCGCGGATTGCATTCATGTCCGTATAGATACCGAAGCCCGGCTTAAGTCCGAGTTCCGTTACCTTAAGGCGCTTCCATTTTGCAAGCGAATGAACGATTTCCATCTGGGTATTATTTAGATCCTTTACAGGAAATTTTACGGATCTCTCTACTCCGTTAAGGTCATCATTTATACCTGTGCCGCTTGGAACAAAAAGCGGAGCCGTTACGCGGGTAAGGTTAAGCTCTGTAGAAAGACAAAGCTGAAAAAAATCCTTTATGAGGATGATTGCTTTTTCGGTTTCCTTTACGTTAAGAACCGGAGAATAGTTTTTTGGAATATAAAGTTTAGACATAAGTTTACCTCTTAATGTGCCCGTATATAATAAAGATTTATGATGAACTTTTCAACAAGAAGAAGTGCCGTCACTTGTAAAAAAAGGAACAAAAAAAAAGGACCTGCTTAGAAAAACAGATCCTTTCTGTGAGCCATTGCAGACTCGAACTGCAGACAGCCGCCTTAAAAGGGCGGTGCTCTACCACCTGAGCTAATGGCCCGCACGTCGTTAAACGTATGTAAGAATATATATATAATGATTATTTTAGTCAAGGGGTAAATTAAAAATTGATTGAATTTTTCAAAAAATCATACTAGAATTGTTTTATGATTTCTTCCATAAAGAAAACGTTTTTAGCAGTATTTGTAACGCTCTTCACTTCAGCACTTTTTGCAGAAAGTTATTCAGTATGTCTTGCATCATTTAAAAATGAAGAAACCGCATTCTCCAGCGCTGAACTCTTAAACAAAACAGGCTGTCCCTCTTTTGTAAGCAGATTTTCAGAAAACGGTGAAACATTGTTCCGGGTAGTAAACAGCAAAAGTTTTTCCAGAATAGAAGATGCGCGCCTTTACAGAGACAGGCTTTTAATGGATAAAACGCTTTTTACCCTTGGATTTTCTGATTTCTGGGTCGTAAAAAATCCGCTTCCATTTGCTGGTAAAAAAGAAGCACAGGAAGAAACAGAAATAGAAACCGTTAAAACAGAAATTAACCTTAATATTGACGTTAAAGTTGCACTTATAGAACCAAAGGCAGAACCTGAGCCGGAGTCTGTTCAGGAAACTGAACCTGAACCCGTTCCAGCACCAGAACCTGTCCCCGAGCCGCAAAGCGAACCTGTTCCAGAGCCCGAGCCTCTTCCGGAACCCGAGCCGGAAGAAGAGGAAGAAGTACTTGAACTTAAGGAAAACTGGTTTTACGTAAAGGATGCAGATACCGGTGTTCCTGTTCCCGGAGCACAGGTTGTTATAGAAGGACTTGGCACTTTTGTTACCGAAGAAAGCGGCTTTATCATTATTTCAAGTGATGCAAAAGATACCGTTTACAGGGCAGAAGTTTCCAAAAAAGGATACATTAGTACAGATACTTTAATCAGCATAAAGGATGGAAGCATAATTTCAGAGCCGATGATTTCCATTCCGCCGGTTGTAGATTATGACCGAATTAAGATAGTTCTTGACTGGGGCGAAAAACCTCAGGATCTTGATGCCCATCTTGACAGTCAAACCGAACAAATCTCCTTTAAGAGCATGACCAATTCAAACATGACTCTTGACCACGATGCAAAACGCGGCTTTGGTCCGGAAACAATTACAATCAGGGAAATAAAGAAAGGGGAACGCTACAGCTACAGCGTATTCAACTTTTCGGACAAGTACGGTTCAACAAAAAATAAAAATCTTTCAAACTCCAGTGCCAGGGTTACCGTTTACATCAACAACTCACTCTATAAAACATTCAGAATTAAGCCGAATACACCGGGAATCAACTGGCACGTATTTGACATTACAGACAGCGGTAAAATCATTGAAATCAACAAGATTACCGCCGATAAACGCTGATTCTAAAAAGAAGTCTTAGAACTCCTTAAACACATCACTCATGCCGTAAAGTCCTCCGGAAACCTTACCGGAATCTGCGAGGGCTTTAAGGTTTTCCAGGGCATGAACTGCTCCGCTCGCAAATCCTTTGCGGCTTCTTGCAGTATGTGTAAGTTCAATTGTATCGGCTTCACTGTCAAAGAAAACAGTATGAGTTCCAGGAACAGAACCGCATCTTGTAGAAGAAACGTGGAGCTCGTTTGCTTTTGGACGTTCATGGAATGCATCCGTTACAACCGTATCTTTTCTTGTAAAGCCCGAAAGAACTTTCTTTGCAATGTCGATTGCAGTTCCGCTCGGAGAATCTGCCTTCTGATTGTGATGCATTTCCCAGACGGCAGCATCATATTCCGTAAAGGAATTTACAAGTTTTGCTGCCTCTTCTACGATTTTGTAGAAAAGATTAACGCCGATAGAAAAGTTTGCACTTGTCATAACGGGAGTTCCGTATTTTTCTGCAAGGGCGCGAACTTCTTCGTGTCTGTCATTCCAGCCGGTTGTTCCGATTACAAGCGGAAGCTTAAGCGGAATAAGGGCATTTATGTTTCCCATTACACTTGAAGGATAAGTAAACTCGATGATTCCCTCTGCCCCGCTTTCTTTTACAGCTTTTGCAACTGCCTCATAATCACCGCATGAAACTTTATATTTTGCATCAGGAGAAATAACGTCA
The DNA here is from genome assembly GCA_017614655.1 of Treponema sp. Taxonomy (GTDB): domain Bacteria; phylum Spirochaetota; class Spirochaetia; order Treponematales; family Treponemataceae; genus Treponema_D. The sequence goes on from JAGABO010000044.1 coordinate 5,722, forward strand.
ATTGTTGCAACAACTTCATTTCCAAAAGAAAGGGCCTGAGTTTCTATCATGTGACCCATTTTTCCATAACCGACAAGAGCAATTTTCATACAAACCTCACTTTACTCAACAGGAATAAAATCAACTGTAAGTTCTACAATATTTATATTTGACGCCTTAACGCGCACTTTTTCGTTTAACTGCATTTCTTTTTTCGGAACAAAATATGTTTCCATGGCAAGAGACGGAATCGAAAAAAGAGGAATCTTCTGACTTTTATCTACGCAGACGGCTTCTCCTTCCCAGTCCGGATTCTGAAGAAGATAAACCAAAGTCCAGTGAGTATTGCTTTTTCTTTCTGCCTTTTTTGCAGCAACAGCCGAAGCATCTCCTGCACTTATCCGGAAAAGCATTGTATCCTTGTCTATAAGAGGACGGCCGTCTAAAAAGGCGCGGAGCTGTTCGTGGGCAATAAGATCCCCGTATCTTCTTAAGGGACTTGTTACCTGTGAATACATACGGAGTCCCAGAGCAGCATGCTTCATGGGAGTAACTCCAACCTGCCTCCTGTGCATGCATCTTCTTAACCTGAACTGACCTGCAAGACCTTCCGGAACTTCATCCGGGATATCGGGCTCTTCCTGACTTACAAACGGGAAAGGAATGTTGTTTTTGAATGCAAAAAGGGCCGCCCCTTCACCTGCTAAAAGCATCATTTCGCGCACCATTTCGCCACTTTCAAAATGATTTACGTCACGAATAGAAACCGTTTTAGTTGCAGGATCTACGTTAAGATGAACTTCGGGCATGTCTATCTGAACGGAGCCCTGGGCTTTTCTTTTTGCAATATTTTTACGTGCTATATCAAAAAGAGGCTTTAATTCAGCAGTTTCCTTCTGTTCATCTGCTTCTTTATAAGTAAGGCGCTTTACGTTTACAAGCGTTTTAAAGACTTCACATTCCAGAACTTCGGCATTTTCCGAAAGAAGAAGGCGGAAAGAAAGGGCACGGCTTTCTTCGTTAAGCCCGAGTGCATAGTCTTCAAGGCTTTCTTCGGCAAGCATGCGGGCAGCTCCTTCCGGAATATAAAGCGTGCTTCCTCTTTCGCGGGCTACTTTATCTATGGAAGAATCCGGCAGCACAGAACTGGCAGGATCTGCAATATGAACCCAGACATATTTTCCGTCAAAAGCAACGGCATCATCAGGGTCAGAACTCCATTCATCATCAACGGCATAGGAAACGCCTTCTACTTTAAGACGCTCTTCCTGCGGCGGATGAGGAAGGCTTTCGCTTGCTGAATGCATGGAAAGACCCCAGCGCACCGGATGAGGATTACGCGTAAAGTTCCAGATACCGGTATCTATAAGAAGTTTGTGTGCCCGTTCAGGAGTTTCCTTTATGTGAGCATCATGAAGGGTCCGGCTTTTGTCTGTCTTACCGAGGGCAAGGGCTTCTACGTCTCCCATGTAAATTGAATCTTCCGGAAGAAGCCTGTGCTGGCGAAGGCGTTCTATAAAGGCTGCCCGGTTTTCTTCTTCCTTACCCTTTTCTTCTGCTTTTTTTACAAGTTCATTAATTTCTGAAAGAGGACGCGGAACAAAAACAAGCCGGCCTTCCATAAAATCCTTAAGCACGGATTTAAAGTAAACGGTATTTTTTAATGCTGAATAGAGGGCAAAACTTAAGTCCGGAGTAAAACCGCCGTAAAAAATAGAAGCAAGTTCATCAAAAGAAAGAGGAGCGTTTTCCGTTTCGCTGTCAGAAAGAAGAAGCTCATGGGTTTCCTTTATCTTAAGCGAAAGTTCGTTTTTGGAATCAAGCGCATACATTTCTTCTTCGCCCGGAGAAAGGTTTTCTTTTTCCGAAACGAGTTTTTCCAGGGAAGTACACGGCTTTTCCGAAAGAACTGCAATATCCTTAAGGCGGACATTCTGCAGAACCTTCTGTTTTTTTCCGTTTTTTTCCTGATAGAATTCTATCTGATACTTACCGTCATTTTCGCTTATAACACAGGCTGCAAGATTTTTATAAATAACGGCGGAATTCTTAATGAGCATAAAACAAAGCTCCTTTTACTTTTTTTTACCCGATGAATTTATAGCATAATACAGAAAAAAAATAAACGGCCTGAATGAGAAATAATTTTTGTACAAAAACACGGCTGTAAAACTTACTTATTGAGCTTCATTCCGTTAATCGTAACAAAGGCAACTTTTGTCCCGAGTTCATCCGTTACAGAAACAGAATAAAGGCAAGTAGATTTTCCGTCTTTTAAAAGCGATGCTTCTGCTGTAAGAAGCTTTCCTTTTGCCATGGAAGTAAAGGAAATATTACTGGAAACAGAAACCGTCTGAACCTGATTAAAATTGGATGCTACGGCAAAAGTGTAATCAGCAAGCGTAAAAACTGCACCACCCATTACACCGCCGTAAGCATTTTTATGAGAGGCAGTTACAGGAAGGCTACATTTTGCGTAGTGTTCACCAACTTCATCAATACAGATTCCTGTTGTCTCTGTGGCGTAAGTGTCTTTTCCGAAAAATTCCCGGGCCTTTTCTAAATCAGTCATAAGAGGAATGCTTTAGTCTTTAAAAAGTTCAGCTTCGGATGCCGTGCGGATTCCGTTCTTTTCTAAAACACGTTCCGTTTCTTCTACATCAGTGCAGCGGATAATCATATAGGCTGAATTGGTTTTGCGTCCTCCAAAGCCGTACATGTATTCTACGTTGCGGTTGTTGTCTGCAAGAACTTTAAGGATGCGGTTAAGGCTTCCGGCTTCATCAGGAATTTCTACTGCAATTACCGGAGTCATCTTTACGATGTAGTGTGAACGTTCAAGGGCAGCCTGAACCTGTTCCGGATTGTCGACAAGCATGCGTGCAATGCCGAAATCGCTGGTGTCTGCAAGGGCAAGGCTCCTTATGCTGATTTTATGTTCAGCAAGAACATTGGTTAATTCTGAAAGTGCATTCTTACGGTTTTCCAAAAAAATTGAAATCTGTTTAATAGTCATTTTTTCTTCCTCCAATATTTTTTTTGCGTTAGCGCTGGGAGTGGCGGCGAAGCCGTTGCGGAACGAAGTGGAGCAATGAAG
>JAGABO010000045.1 GCA_017614655.1 Treponema sp.
AGTTTTTCTGTCCCTTTACGAAGCCGGTGCTTTTGAAAATCTCTCCCATAAGGGCAAACATTTCATCCTTTTCCGTTCCGTTTACCTTGTCTATAAGGGCTTCCAGCAGCTTTCTGTCGCTCTGTATTCTTCTTATGAATGCGCCCCTGTCCCTTCCGTTGAACGAGGCAAGCACTGTACAGATCCCCTGTTCCCTGCCGTCCGATACATTCCGGTCATCAAGGATGTCATGCATGAGCTGTACCTTTGACGAAAAAAAGAACTTGTCTGACTGCAGTTCTTCGATCTTAAAGCTGTCTATGATTTCAAGTTTTTCTCCGGTATCTTCGTGCCGCAGAAGTTCATCATTGAGGTCTTCTAAAACCAGCGGTTCGCATTTAACGTATTCTTCCCAGTGTGTGATTCTGTACTGTTTTGCAAACTCTACGACCAGAAGGTAATACTGCCTGAAGCCTTCTGAATCAAGGGCATTTAACGTCTGTTCGTAAGTCGGATTAAACCGTTTCTCATCTACTTCTCTGGCCGCCGCTATGAAGTTATCAATACCCGGGGTATTTTCCAGTTCGTAATCCGGGACGGAAAGGATTACGGCATGAAACGCGCTGAAGATGGAATCTATGATTCCGAGGGCTTTTTTTCTGCTTATTAATTCTGCCATACGTCTTCATCCCATTTTTTATACTTCATGAGCAATTCCAGATACTCTTCTTCGGACAGACCGGCTTTCAGAAGTTCTATTTTTTCCTGAACCTTCTGCACTGTCTGCTTATCTATTTTCTTCCACACCGGTTCTGCAAGTGAATATTCTTTTCCGCTTACTGTTCTCCTGATTATTTTATCCGGACTGTAGGCTTCATTTTTTTCTGCCTCTTCTGCTTCCCTTTCTTTTTCTTCCGTACCTGTATTCCTGTACTCTTCCTTTTCCTTATACTGGGCAACGTGCGTAAGTTCATGCGCAAGAAGCTTACGGCCTTCTTCCGTTTCGGGTCTGTAGGCTCCGTTACGGAAATAAATCGTACCGGCCGCCGCTATGGCGAGTGCATGATGACTTCTAGTATATTCATCTGCCGACGGTCCGTAAACCAGTTCTGCATTTTTTATGTCTGCTCCCGTTTTCCTGTTAAAGTCATTCAATATGACCGTATCTACAGGATGCCTTCTGTCCCTGAACAGTACCCTCTCTACAGTTTTTTCCCTGTGCTGATAGTTTATAAAATTACTCTCATTTTTTCTATACGGATATTCAAAAAGTTCAGTTAACTGCGGATGCTCTTTTACAAGACCTAAAAGAGTTTCAATTTCGCCGCAGACTGCAGCGAACGCGTTTTCATTTCTATCCAGGTTTTTTGCCTCTTCAAAACTGATCATATCTGCATTCCCTTTATTTTCCGTATGACATCATTACTCTGAGAGTCAGAAATTTTTTCTATGTCTCTTTCCGAAAGTTCTCCGCTTCCTTCTGCATGGCCTGCATCCCAGAACTGGTTCTTTGCAAAGAGCGGATCATTCTTGGCAAGAACCGCCCTGTCGTGCTCGTAGTTTGCATTGATGCGCTCGAGTCTGGTCATTTCGTGTTCCGGCTGTTTTGTGCCCCTGCGCTGTCCTGCAAGGCGGCTAAGGGACTGTTTAAGCGGACCGCTCAGCACGGAAGGGTGTGCTCCGTTTACAGTCTGCTCACCGGAAGCCTGCGCCGTTTCTGATGATGCCGTTGTCTGCGAGTGCACAGTGCCCGGGGCATCCGGAAAAGCCTTTGTTTTTACGCTGCCGGTTCTGATTACCGAATGCGGAAGCTCTTCATGCATCTTTTTAGAGCCTGAATCCTTCTTCCATTCTCCGCTTTTTATGTAAGCCTTTACTACCGGGCTTAACCCTTCCGAAGGAAGTCCCCGGTTCTTCCTGTAGTACTCCTTTTCTTCCGCGGTAAGTTTTACTGCCGCACCTTTTTCAAAGAAGGTGTTTCCCCCAAAGAAGCGGACCCTGCATTTTTTCCCGAAGTGGCCGGCTTTCCTGCTGCACCGTGTTTTCTTACTCCTGCCGTATCCGTAAAGCTTGCGGTATGTAAGTCTGGACTTACGATTTCTGCGCCTGTGCTTAAGTCTTGAGCTGCAAGATACTTTTTGAGTTCCTGCTGCGGAAGCTCTCCGAGTTTTTCGTAAGCCCTTATCTCTTCATTAAGGTTCTTTATGCTCCGGCCGTTCTGCTTTCTCCAGAGGTATTCCCTCACTAAAAGCGGCGTAATGCCGTTTATGTCTCCGCCCGAAAATGAAAGGAGTTCTTCCTTCTGCGTATCCGTCATTTCTTCAAGGAGGAGTTTTACCGTCTGCTTTTCTTCTGAAGTAAGATGCGTTCCTTCGGGATTCTTTCCGGAATTTTTTCCATTAGAATGGTAGCGGGGTTTATAAAGCCGTGCCGGCACTCCCGTTATCTTTTCCGGAACTCCGCCTGCACAGGTTTTCTGCCTCATAAGCGTAAAACCGGCCGGAAGCTGTACTTCAGTCCTCTTAACCTCGCGGAACACGGGTTCTATCGTGATGTTACCAGGACAAACATATTCATCGCCTCTTACGGCCTTCTGTGCTTCTTCTTCAAAGTCACTCTCATAGTCATCAAGAAGTTCTGCAGTTACATTCCGGTTCTGTTCTGAATAAACTTCGCGGGCAGTTTCGTCTGCAAGGTTGTATTCAATTCGGAATTCTTTAGAAAGGGCCTGTGTAAATTCTTTTCGGGTTTTACTCGTCCGTGCAAGCTCAATAATCCGCTTACGGCTTTCTTCCTCCTGAACATAAAGGCGCTTAAGCACCGCAAGAATTACGGGATTTATCGCTGTACCGGTTCCCGTATCCCGGACATTGCTTTCTTCTTCTTTAGAAAGATTAAACCCGAGTTTTACGGTTTTTCTGTTCTTTTTAGAAACTGATTTTTCATAGGAGGCTTCAAGGACATCAAGGCTCATTTCTTTCTGAGGCGCCTTTTTCTTCATGAGCTCTTCATAAAGCGCGCTTACCTTTCCTTCAAAATAAATGCGCCTTTCTCCGGCTGCATCTTTTGCCGCAGCTGCATTTACCCCCGCACTTCCAATGTAGCCTGTTACGGGCGGAGTAAATCTTGCCTTCGGGAGTTTTCCGCCGCCGGATTTTACTGCATAGTCAAAGAGTTCCTTTATGCTCATGCCCGTACTCATGCGCACGGTAAGGTAATTTTTTACTGCTGCACAGAGCGTTTTATAAACTTCTGTCTTTACACCTTCGCTCTGTTCCGGAAGCGATGCTATATATTCCAGCGCCGCTGCCTGATTTTCCTCCGGAAGGATTTCTTTTATGAGGCTTTCTGCATCTGTAGCGTCACTTTCGTTTTCTGAACCTGCTTCCAGCACCTGCTTTAGGCTGAGTTCATAATTGAATTCATTTTCTTTTCCGTCTTTTACATATTCATAAAGAAGGCTTATGCATTCTGTTTTTGTTTTACCGCAGGTTTTGTATTCAGTCCAGTTTTTACTTATTACTGCTGCCGCTTTTGAAAACTCCCTTCGTTTTTCTGCCGAAAATTCTGCCGCCTGCGTCATAAAGTTTTGGTATTCATCATCCGTAAAGCCTGCAAGCTTTGCATCATTTTCTTCGAGGATATCAAGAGCGGTTTCTGTTTTTCCTGTTTTAAGTGCCGTAGCAATTTCTTCACAAGAAGCGTCCGGCTTTGCCTTTAATACGGCAGCAATTTTTTTCTGAAGCCTTAATGATTTTTCTTCTACGATAAATCTCTTTTCCCGGCTGATATTTTCTTCTGCAAGTTTTTCTGCTTTTACGGAATCAATTGCCGTAAGATTTTTTTCTGCAGCATCTCCTAAAAGTTCTTTATACTGCGCACAGATTTTTTCTGTTTCTTTTTTTTCTTTCACCGGTCCGAAGGAAACCTCCGTTATCTTTGCGTTTCCGTTTTCTGCAACCTGAGTTTTAACTGCTTCTATAAGTTTTACCGTATCTGATTCTTCTGCACCGTAGACTTCATCGTCCTGCGTCATGTACCATAAAAGAAGCGGATTTAAAAGAATCATGTCGGGATCATAAAGCATGAAGCCTCGTTCAGTTTTTATAAGGCGTATGCTGCTGATTTTCTTTTCTGTTTTATGTTCTGCTTTAGTTCTTCCGTCTTTGGAAAATCGGGTCCATACTCCGTTTTCGTCATAATCGCTGAACCAGCCGTTTTTTTCTATTTCGTAATTCGGATCATAACCGCGGCTCCAGTCAAAACCGCTGTCGTCCTTAAGCCTGTTAAAGTTGCGTGTAAGCTTTGTTTTTTGTTTCTGAACTTCTTTTTCTCTAAGTACTGCCGGAAGATAGTTCTCGTACTTAAACCCG
>JAGABO010000046.1 GCA_017614655.1 Treponema sp.
ACTGAAGCCCTGGTACATTGCAAACATAGCCCCGGAAAGAGCGGCAAGTCCGTCGCCCAGACAGATTCCGACAGTTCTCACAAAACGGGGATCAACGCCCTGACTTATTACCATCTGCGGATTTGAACCTAAGGCACCCATCGTAAGACCGAAATCAGTCGTAAAGAAGGTGTTAAGAAGAAAAGTCAGTACTCCCGCAAAAAGCACCATGAAAATAACCACAGACCAGTCACCAAAAGCAGGAAACATGTTAGTGAGGGTTTTAAAAATTGTATTTTCACGCAGCAGGGAAACATTTGCATGGTTAGACATAATCCTTAAATTCACTGAATAAAGCATTGTCATTACAAGAATACCTGCAAGAAGGTCAGGGATTCTTAGTTTTGTGTAAACAAGGGTAGTCACCATACCCGCAAGGATGCCGCCAAAAAAAGCAAGGGCAAGGGCCGGGCCCGGAGAAATGTGATGTGTAAGGCAGGCCGCAAGAATACATGCTCCCATCGGGAAAGAGCCGTCCACTGTCATGTCGCAGAAGTTTAAGACACGGAATGTCATGAAGACTCCTAAAACCATTATTCCGTAAATTAAACCCTCTATTAAAATTCCTGATATCATTTTTATTTCCTTTTTTTATAACTTTTATAACTTTCTGACACCCTGCAGGTGCACTTCAAAATCAGCGGGCTTTCATTTTACTTAAAAACAGAACCTCTGATCCTCTTTACATTGCGGGCCCTTCCAAGAGAAAAAGTTCTTTCCTCATTCTCCGGCTCCACCGTCATGTGAACGACACTGTCCAGCGGATTTTTCTCTACGCTTAGCGGAGTACCGACAATTACCGCAATTCCGCCGGGAGCGTTTTTATCATCAAATTCAAGTTCAAGCATCATATTCTGCGTAATTGCACTTTCTGCCACATGAACTTTTCCCTGATAATCCATGCCGTTTGCTTCTATCTGCTCAAGCTTGATGCTGTCTGCGTTGAGCTGGGCAGGAGTCAGTATGATTTTTCGGTTGATGCGGATTAAAAGCCCTTCTTTCTGCTCCGGAGTAATCGCCATCTTTTCAAGCAGAGCCCTGAGCATATCAAAATGAGCCTTGCGCTCTTCATCCGTCGTTAATGTTCCGCTGTCTTCAGTTTCGTACGGCTGAACTTCTTCATTGATTACTCCGCCCCTCAGCTGGGCTGTTCCTCCGCCTAAAAGGGCACTTCCGGCGCTTGTGTTCACCTGGAAAACAGGGAAAACCTGTCCCGAAATCTTCTGATGCGCTTTCTGCACGCTTCCTATAAAATCAAGGCCACTCTGTCTTATTAAGTCTTCAGCATCTTCATCACTTTTTATATCAAGCAGGAATACTCCCGGAGCGATTGTCTGATAAATATGCGGAAGAATCGCAGGATTATTTTCTATAAGGACAGAACTTTTTTCATCAACCTTAAGGACATAGCCTTTAAAAAGACTTGCAGAAGAATAAGAATTACTCCAGTCTTCAATGCTGACCTTTAAATTTTCAGGAACACCGTAAGCACAGTATTTTTCCAGAAGCGCATAAATATCAGCAGTTTTTAAATGTGAATCAAAGGCGCGCATTACTGACTTTCTTGAAATTTCAAATACTGCGGCCGTATCAAACTGCTTTAAGTCCAGAAACAGCATAAGCGGAAGCAGTTCTTTAAGTTTAAGCCCCGGAAAAACAGTAACATTAAAGGCAGCATCAATATTTAACACCTTAGGGCTTTCTCCGTCCGGTGTGTTCTGCCTCAGATCAAGTGCACTCCCCTTTACATAAACAGTTTCGCCGTTTTCATCTCTGCCGTATTCCCGGAAGATTCCAAAATCAACTGCACAGTCTAAAAGTCTGTCTATTACGGAACAGGGATTATCGTACGACGGGACAGGATTTATGCACGAATCATTTTCCGAATCTTCGTCTGCAGCCCTTGAAAGAATCGAAGCGAAGCGGCCGCCAGAAAGTCTTTCTGAAACAGCAGATGAAGAATCAATTTTGTCATAAATTAAAAAAGCAGTTCTTAAAACACAGGTTCTTGAAAAACCGGTAGCAGGAAGAGCGTCCGCAGTTTCAAGAAGAAGTTTTGCCTGGTTTACTAAAGCACTTCTGCTGTACCTTCCATTTGAAGAAACGCAGAGATAGGCATACTGAAGCCTTTCATCAAGGGAAGCAAAGGCGTCCATACGCTCACGATCAACCTCGAAACCGCCGGCAGTTTCCTTTACGAGAGAAAGATTTATAAAAGCATGGATAAGTCTGTCAAAAAAAGCGGCAGTTTCCTTACCGAAAATTTCAGCAAGCTTTTCTGAATCACGTTTTTTAATCGAACCGTCTGCCCTGCACAAAGAAGGATTTGACCAGATGAAATTAACAAAAGCGGCAGTTTTTTCAGGGCTGAGGGCGTGAGGAATAATATCTGACCTTGCTTCTAAAACAGGGAGGGGCAGAAGAATCTTTTTGCTCAAAAGCGGAAGAATCACATCTTCAAGCGCCGGATTTAAGGAAATTATTGTCTTTCGGGTATTTTTATCGCCGTGGCGGTAAATCAGAAGACGCTCTTCAAGATTCAAAAGCCGCTCATACAGCTTTGCGAAATTGATTGAAGCAGAAAAAAAGTCTGAGAGCTTTTGTGTCGTTGCATCCTTTATATAGTGCACGGCCGCGAGAATCAGAAGATCGCTTTCAGAAAGGAGGTTTACGATGGTTTTTCTGTTTTCTTCCTTGCGCAGGAAAGC
>JAGABO010000047.1 GCA_017614655.1 Treponema sp.
ACTCCGTCATAAGTAACTGTCGTCGTATTGTAAGCCCAGTCTTCTTTTGTGTAAGAAACCTGTTCCGTAACGGCACGGGCCTCACTTTCTACAACTCTGACTGTTACAAAGTCGTTGTCAAGAATTACCCTGCCTTTTTTGACTTCCGTAAAACTGCCCTGTTCAAGCTGATTGCTACAAGCCGTAATTCCGGCAGCCAGCATAACACTTAACGCAAGTGATGCAAAACCTTTGAAATGCTTTTTCATTTGCAAAATCTCCTATTATGAGTACTATACAAAAAAAAAGCATCCGAACAAGCATAATTTCATAAAAGCTTCGCTGTCCTTTTGGGAAATTCTCCAAAATCTCAATTTTTTACATCTCATGTCAAAAAAATCACCAAATATGCCGATAATATGATATAATATCAGTCACAAATATCAAATTTTGAGGTGTAGAATGTACCAGGCTAAACGTCGAAGCACGATTCTGAGCGTAAACATTGTTCTGGTTGCACTTTTTATATGTGCGGCAATCAGCATAATCCCGGTTATAAGGAGCGGAAACCTTCCGGTTAAAGTTGCAGTCTTTAACGGAATTACCGTAGCCATTGTATTCTGTGTAATGACAATCGTTTCGCGCTTTATTGCAGTCGTAGTTACAGAGAAAATCAGGAAAGCATCTCTGGAGACAAAGGATACTGCCCTTATTTCTAAGTTCATCGAAAAGATGAGGTTCAGCTACACACTGGACGACTTTTACGAAATAATAGGCTCTGTTCTCGAAGTCGAAGGCGACTGCTCCGTTCTCTACGTTAATACAGCCCAGAACTACATTCTGTACAACAGTACAAATAAACTTACAATGTCAAAAGAGGTTTCCGAAACACTCAACCGAAACTTCGGAAAAGACTGGAAAGACGGATGCTTCTTTATCGGAGCAAACTACGGTCTTGTTGCAAAGCAGAAAAACAGCCGCGGTTTCTTCCTTGTAAACAATCATCACACACTCTACGTTTTCTGCCGTTACACAAAACTTTTCGACAGCACAATCTTTAAGACACTTTTTGAAGAATACTGCCGCTTCCAGAGCAGGACATCTACAATCCGTGATCTTACAGAAATTTCTTCTCTTTCCAAGGAATGGGACCAGCTTGCAATTACGCAGAAATCCTTCCTTCCGCCCGTAATGCCTATAATCAGCAAGCTTTCTGTTGCAGCCTACTACCGCCCTCTTGTTAACGTTTCGGGAGACTACTACACCGTTCTTCCAATCAGTGATACAAAAACACTTCTCATGCTCGGCGACGTTTCCGGTAAGGGTCTTGCAGCTGCCCTCGTTATGGGTCTCGTTATGAATACGGTTAAGTCCCTGGAAAACAAGGAAAACCTTCCTGCAATGATTCAGGCAATCGATAAAGCTATCAAAAACATGAAGCTTCAGGATAAATATACGGTTATCTTCATCGGAATCGTAGACACGGAAACAATGACCATCAAATACGTTAACGCTTCCATGTCGGATCCGCTTATCATTACAAAGAGCCCCACCGGCTACAGAATCAAACCGCTTACTTCCAACTGTTCACTCGTCGGAATCATTGATCTTCCGAAGATTGAACCTGCAGAGCAGCATCTTTTCCGCGGTGATGTTATCCTTATGGCATCGGACGGTGTTTCTGAAGTTATGAATGAAGAAGGCGTTGAACTTGGAGATACGGAGCTTTATAAAAATACACTCAAAGCTTCTGCTCCAAAAAGTCCGAAAGAGTTTGTTGATGATATCGTTAAGCTTGTAGAAACCTACAACGGCGGTAAAAAATTAAGGGACGACCTTACTATGATGGTTGCCAAGGTCGAGAGGTAGTATATGATATTTCTATTATTAAACATAGCGGCATTCGGCCTTACACTTGCACTCGCACTTACGGTAGATAAAAAATCAACAGGTGCAAACGAAAACACAAGAATTTCAAACCTTCTCTTTTTTGCAGCCGTCCTTTACTTCTGTATGTCTGCTTCAATCGGATTTACGCTTCTGGAAGCAAAACAGCTCGCAGATATTTTTACAAAAGCAACATTTACCTTTATAGGCTGGTATTCGGTTCTTGCCTGTATCTACATAGTTACTTTCCCGGATAAAAATAAAAAGCAGAGTTTACTTACAAACGCTGTAAAATGGCTTCTTTTTGCAGGCGCATTCATCGTAATCTTTATGATTCCGAACGGGCTTACAAAACTTACAATAGAATCAAATCACTTTTCTGTAGGTTCAGGAAGACTCTTTCCGAAAGCTCCGTTCTATTTAACATGGCTTAATGCATACAGTGTTGTATATGTATTTGTTATTCCATTCTTTGCACTTGTAATGTCAATTGTAAAGGCAGAAAACACATCAACACGGCTTTTAAAACAGAAGCGCATCATCACGGGCCTTTCGTTCCTTACAAGATGGGGACTTTTCTTTTACATCTTTATTGTACGCGCCTACCAGCCGATGTTCCTCTCGCTGCTTTTACTGTGCTTTCTTCCGGAGATTCTTCTTATTTACGAAGGTCAGGTTGTAGAAGAAACATGGTCAATCGGAACAATTTTCCGCGCCTTTGCAAGATTCCTGCTTCGATATCTTATTCCGGCATGTATCGTAGGAGCAGCCTTTGCAGTACTCTGGCCGATGTATTTAAATAATACGATAGTATTCTTTGCAATCTTTATTCCTGTTGTTGCATTGATGATGCTCGGATGGTACTACACGGAAAAGTTTATCCGCAGCAGGGAATTCTTACGCGACAACAACTACGCTTCAAAATTTGAACAGGAAATTACATCAATAGACTTTAATGAAGAACCAAAAGCTGTAATCGAAAGAGTATTCCAGATCTTCAAAAAGACGATGCTTTCTTCTTCCATGAAGATTTTTATACCGGCTGGAACAGACACTTTTAATTCGGTATATGCTTCTGACGAAAAAACAGATGGTATCAAAATAGATCCTGCAGTTTTTGACATGCTCCTTACTTCCAACAGGCAGGTTGTTTTCCGTGAATGGGCTCAGAAAAACTCATCAACAATTGCAGTTCGTCCGCAGATGCTCAAAGCCCTTGACGATGCAGAAAGCGATGCATTCATCATCCTTAATGAAGGACGCCAGATTGTAAGTCTTATCTTCCTCGGAAGAAAAACAACCGGAAACATTTACACCGACTACGACAGAAAGATTCTTAACAAGTTCTACTCCAACCTCTTCGTAATCGGATACTACGTAAAGAACATCCTTAACGAAGCTGTAATCGGTACAGTTAACCGCGAAATCCGCATGTCTGATCAGATTATTACTTCCATTCAGGAAAACATGGATAAAATCAAGAACGACAAGGTTGACGTCGGCTATCTTATGGTTCCTGCCCACAACATTGGTGGTGAATTTGTTGATATGATCCGTCTTAGTGAACAGCGCTATATCTTTATAATCGGTGCTTTAAGCGGTAAAGGTATTGCAGCTTCGATGAGCATGGTCATTCTTAAATCCATTATCCGAACCTTCCTTGCAGAAACATCAGACTTTAAACTGCTTGTAGAAAAGGTAAACAACTTTATCCGAAGTTCTCTTCCAAAAGGAACTTTCTTTGCAGGTATTTTCGGATTGATTGATTTTGCAACAGAAAACCTCTACTACGTAAACTGCGGCTCCCCTGCCCTTCTTATGTACACACGTGCCTACAACAACGTAATCGAAATTCAGGGTGCAGGAAGAATCCTCGGCTTCGTAGAAAACATCGGGCCTCTTATCAGGGTAAAGAAAGTTAAGCTTTCTCCGGGTGACATCATCATGGCATGTACAGACGGTCTTATTGAATCAAAGTCTCTCCGTGGTGAAGTTTTCGGTAAGCAGAGAATTCAGAATACGATTATGGACAACACAAACTATCCGGCAGAAAGGATGGCAAAGTTTACATACGACGCACTCGTTAAGTTCACTTCAAAGGAGCTTGACGAAGATGTAACAATTTTCATGATTAAGTACCTGGGAGAAAGATAATGGAGCAGCTTACAATTACAGAAAAAGTAGGAGCAAACTACATTCTGCTCGAACTGAACGGAACTGTTACTGCATATACAGTCAATGAACTTCAGGAAAAAGTATACAACTATATTCTTGATACAAATGTCGTTCTGGATATGTCACAGGTTTACCAGCTGGACTCGGCTGGTGTCGGAATCATCATAGGTGCACATAACGACGGAGAAGGAAGCGGAACCAAAGTCTATATCCTTAACCCGTCGGATTACGCACGTCATTCTCTTGAACGAACAGGCTTTATGGATACCTTTAATGTTATCTCTTCTGTAATGGAGATTACCAATGCTTAAACATAGCGGCGTTTCTGCCGCAGTCTTTGCCCTTACACTGAGTGCAGCCTTTATTTCGTGCAGCAGGGCCAGCGCTCAGTCATCCAGAACACTTCCAGCGCCAAACTATGAATCAAATTCCGGAGCTTCGGAACAGACCCAGGAGCAGAACAAAACAAATCCGGATGTAGAAAAATTCAACGCAGTTTATGCAAAAATGTCTTTAAGATTTAAAGGCGACATTCATTTTGAAGACGAATCAAAAATCGAAGCCTTTATAAAAGACTTAAAAGATGTACTTGCAGAAGAAAAAGAAATGCCGGAAAACGATGTAAGCCTTTTTTATCTTATAGATAAAAAGCACAACATCGGAAGTGACTACGAACCGAAAGGTCTTATTCCTGTAAAGCAGTGCAGTCTTTATAACGTAAGCCGAAATGATTTAAGTTTACGGCCGGAAGCCTTCTATGCCTTAGACGATTTAGCAAGAGCTGCAAAGGCAGACGGAATAACTTTAATGGTAAGTTCAACCTACCGCTCTTATAATTACCAGAAAAACCTTTTTGCCCGCTACGTTGCACAGGACGGAGAAGCAGAAGCAGAACGCTACAGCGCCCGCCCGGGAACAAGCCAGCATCAGCTCGGAGTTGCAGTTGACTTCGGTTCAATTACGGATGACTGGGGCGACACAAGAATGGGTAAATGGGTTTACAATAACGCAGCAAAGTACGGCTGGTCACTTTCGTTCCCGAAAGGCTACGAAGACGTAACCGGCTACATGTGGGAATGCTGGCACTTCCGCTACATCGGAAAAAAAGCCTGTGCCCTTCAGGAAAAATACTTTGCAGGCATCCAGCAGTACATGCTGGAATTTATAGACGCCTGGAAAAATTAAAGAGAATCTGCGTGAGGCTTTCTTTCGTCGAGCGGTACGTACTGCCTTTCTCCTGCAACGTTCTTGTATGCAGGACGGTAAATGCGGCCGCCGGCGACAATTTCTTCTATGCGGTGTGCACTCCAGCCTGCAATACGGGCAATTGCAAAAATCGGAGTGTACAGTTCGCGCGGAATGTTAAGCATCGAATAAACAAATCCTGAGTAAAAGTCAACATTGGTACAGATCTTTTTCTTATCGCCGATCTTTTCGTAAAGAACTTCCGGTGCAAGGCGTTCGATTGTAGTGTAAAGGTTAAACTCTTCCAGAGCCCCCTTCTCTTTTGCAAGTTCAGCGGCTTTATTTCTTAAGAGAGTCGTACGAGGATCACTTATAGTATAAACTGCATGTCCCTGACCATAGATAAGACCGGTGCGGTCAAAGGCTTCTTTTCTTGCAATCTTCCTTAAGTATTCCTTTATTTCGTTTTCGCTACTCCAGTCTTTTACGTTAGCCTTAATGTCGTCCATCATTTCCATTACGCGGATATTTGCACCACCATGACGGCGGCCTTTAAGGGAACCTACGGCAGCTGCAACAGCAGAATAAGTATCTGTATCGGCAGAAGAAACGACATGCACGGTAAGGGATGAGTTGTTTCCTCCTCCGTGTTCTGCATGAAGGATAAGGGCCAGATCAAGAATTTCTGCTTCAAGGCGCGTATAGCTTTTGTCAAAGCGGATAAGGCGAAGGAAGTTTTCTGCCGTACTTAAAGAAGGATCCGGGTTGTGGATGTACATGCTCTTTCCATCATAATAGCGTCTCTTTGCCTGATAACCGTAAGCTGCAAGAGTAGAAAAGCGCGAAATAAGTTCAATACACTGCCTCATGATATTGGAAACATCACGGTTTTCCGGATCCATGTCATAAGAGTAAGAAGCAAGAACTCCGCGTGCAATCTTGTTCATGATATCGCAGGAAGGAGCCTTCATAATCATGTCTTCCGTAAAGTTCGGCGGAAGGGTTCGGAGTTCTCCAAGGAATGCAGTAAACTCTTCCAGGCTTTTTTTATCGGGAAGTTCACCAAAGAGAAGAAGATAAACACACTGCTCGTAACCGAATGCATTGTGCTTTACAACATCAGAGATGATGTCTTCTACGTTATATCCGCGGTAAATGAGTTTTCCGGGAACTGCTACTTTTTTTCCGGTTGAATCAATTTCGTAACCTACAACATCACCGATGCGGGTAAGTCCGACAAGAACACCGCGGCCGTCTGAATAACGAAGCCCGCGCTTAACGTCGTACTTTTCGTAGAGGTCCTTATCTATAGGGTCATTAGTTTTTGCGTATGAAGTTAATTTGTTAATAAAATTGAGCTGTTCGTCGACCGTCTGATCCATGTTGACCTCCGCATTTGTGATAGTTTGTTATGTAATTTGAATATTTATGCACTAAATGTTTTGTAAAATCATATAATTATACAGAAATAATAAATTTTGTTCAACCACACATTTTGAAACAAAAAATCCCGCAGTGCAGGACCGCGGGATCAGTAAAAAATGGAAGTTTATTATGCAGTAATAAGAAGTGTTTTTGAATCAAGCTTAAGGGTTGATTCTAGATCCTTACTCTTGCCGCACTTAAGGACGATAAGGTTTGTAACCTTTGCTTTTGCAACAAGATGAACAACAGCACTAAAGTACGAAAGAAGTGTCTTAGGTGCCTGTTCTTCGAGCTTGTCGCCTTCTACAGTTGCGCTCATCCAGACTTTTGTCTTTGTAGCTTTTGCGTAGCTTGCAACTGCCTGAAGGTCTGCTTCCTTAACCTTAGAAAAATCAAGTCCGTCGATTACAACACCTGCAACACTGATGCCGCCTGCCTTGAGTGCGTTAAGAGTGTTTACAACTTTTTCGAGGCTTACGTTTTCCTGATTAAAGTTAAGGATTGTCCTGTTACGCAGAATCTGTGCCTTTACATCTTCTGCATTCTGAATTGACTTCTTCTTTGAGATTTCACCGAAGATTCCGTCATACCATGTCATTACGTTGTCTGAATGCTGATCAAACGAAACATGAACAAGCTGTTTTCCGTTAAGAAGAGTATCCATTCCAAACTGAACCAGAACGGATGTTTTACCAAGTCCCTTCTTTGCCGTTACAAGACCAAGGTCTCCTGCCTTAAGTCCGCCGCCCGTTACTTCATCAAAAGCACGAACCGGACTCTTTTCGAATAAATCCTGCTTTGCCATATTTTCTTCCCTCTTTATTTCACTTGAATTTCAGATTAAATATTTTTACATCTCCTTAATCTGATAATTATATGATAGCACAGGATATTGGAAAAAACAAATTTAAAACATTTTAAGAAATTCATCCTCGTTAATAATCGTAACGCCGTACTTTGCAGCCTTTACGTTTTTGCTTGAACCGCTTGAAGTATCATTTGTAACCAGGTATGAAAGATCCTTAGTTACAGAAGACTTACAGCTTCCGCCGGCTTTCTTAACCATGGCTTCGGCATCTGCACGCTTCATTGTACGAAGTTCTCCGGTAAAACAGAAGGACTTTCCGGAAAGGGCACCGCCAGATGCCTCTTCTATCTGGATGATTCCGCCGTTTACAAGAGAAAGCATTTCGTCACGGTTTTCTTCCAGACCGCGCACTAAAGTCTTTGCAGTAATTTCTGCAAAACCATAAACGCCTGCAATATCTTCCTCCGAAGCAGAAAGCAGTTTATCGAGCGTATTAAATCCTGCATCAAGAAGCTTCTGAACCATGGCTGCGCCAAGACCTTCGATATCAAAACCTGCAACAAAAGAAGCAAGCGAAAGCCGTCTGTGATTCTGAATGCTTTCGTAAACTTTTTTTGCGCCAAGTGAATCCTTTTCTTTTTCGATGGATTCTTCATTTAAAAAATAAGGCACAAGCCGTTCTGCGGTAAGGGAATAAATATCCGAAATGGAAGTGATTTCTTTTTTGTTAAACAGTTCGCGTAAAAGTGTTTCGCCGAAGTCCCGTATGTCTGCCGTAGAAATCCATTTCTGAATCTGATGCAGCACCCGCTTTGAACACGAGCGGTTCGGACAGTAAAGGCGGCTTCCTTCATCAACAAGAGGAGAACCGCACACAGCACATTTTTTTGGAAAGAGAATCTTTTGTGTTTTCTGCCCTTCTTCTTCAGGAAGGACGCTTTCTATTTTTGGGATGATTTCGCCGCGCTTAACGACAACAACACGGCTTCCGATTTTTACGCCCAGAGCCCTCATCGTATCGGGATTAGCAAGGCTTGCCCTCTGAACGGTAGTTCCGTTAAGCTGAACTTCATCAAAGACAGCAACCGGTGTATACGTTGCACCCGACTCGCTCCATTCAACAGAGCGAAGAACAGACACTGCTTCTTCCAGAGAAAACTTAAAGGCAATCTGCCTGTCGGGACGGGCACGGCTTGCATCCTGTAAATCTATGCGGCGTTCCTTTATGACAAGGCCGTCTATGTCGTATTCAAGAGTTTTTCTTTCTTCCATTACCGAAGCTCGGTATTCGATTACTTCTTCCGCACTCTTACAGATTTTAAGAGGACTTGTGTTAAAGCCTGCGTTTTTAAGCCAGCTGATTTTCTGCTCTTCATCCTTAAAGGGACTTTCACCTTCGGTTGCAAGGGCATCATAAGTTATAAGACAGAGGTTTTCGCTTCCGTTTCCGTCCTTTCGCTTCATAAGGCCGTTGGCTGCATTGCGGCAGTTTGCCTTATCGGAATAAAGCTCCTTATGAACGGAATGAGTCATGATTACTTCACCACGCACTGCTCCGGTAAAATCAATTCTGTTTTTTTCTAAATCAAGAAGAACAGAAAGCACGCCCTTCATCTTACGGGCGTTTGCAGTTATCTCATCCCCGACAGTTCCGTCTCCGCGCGTAACCGCCCGCACAAGTTCGCCGTTTTTATACTGAAGTTCAAGCGAGGCGCCGTCGAGTTTATATTCAACCAGGTATTCTTCGTAAGCGTGCGTCTGTGCCCATGAAAGAAACTGTTCCGGATTTGCAGCCTTCTCCTGACTTCCCATGGGCATAATGTGCCTTGCCTTAGGAAAGTTTCCGCTGTCTGCACCAACACGCTGGAGCACCGGATTTTTTGGATCAAGGGACTTTAATTCATCCCAGAGGGCATCAAATTCTGCATCAGAAATTTCTCCCTCGCCGTTATAGTATGAATCCTGATATTTCTTTATAAGGGAAGCAAGTTCGCTTATACGGGAAGCCCCGTCTATATCAAATAAATCTGCCATGCGGGCATTATAGCATAAAAACTTTTTTTTAGTAGCCTGTTTAAAACAAAAAACCGCCCCTTTTACGGGACGGTCTCTTTCAAAAGATTTCAGAAAATATTATTTATTTCCTGCCTTCTGCTTTTCCTGATACTTCTTGATGAGTTCATCAGAAACAGCGTTAGGTACCTTTGCGTACTTTTCGAATTCCATTGTGAATTCTGCCTTACCCTGTGTTGAAGAGCGGAGGATTGTAGAGAATCCGAACATTTCAGAAAGAGGAACTTCTGCGTTAACAGTTGAGTTTCCGTTTTCGTCTGAAGAATCTACGATAACACCGCGTCTCTGGTTAATAAGACCGAACATGTTACCCTGGAATTCTGTAGGACCTGCAATCTGAACTTTCATGATAGGTTCGAGGATAGCAGGCTTTGCCTTTGCATAACCTTCGCGGAAAGCACCGATAGCAGCTGTCTGGAAAGCGATGTCGCTTGAGTCAACCGGGTGATACTGACCGTCGTTGATAGTCATCTTTACGCCGACAACAGGAGCTCCGATGAGGGAACCTTTTTCCATTGCCTTTCTGAATCCCTTATCGCATGAAGGAATGTATTCGTTAGGAATAGCTCCTCCCTTGATAGAGTCAACAAACTCGTAATCCTTGTCTGCGATCGGTTCCATGAATCCTGCAACACGACCGTACTGACCGGAACCACCAGTCTGCTTCTTGTGGGTATAGTTGAATTCTGCACGTGCAGAAATTGATTCGCGGTATGCAACTTCCGGCTGTGAAACTTCTACTTCGCACTTGTATTCGCGCTTCATGCGTTCAACATAAACTGCGAGGTGGAGCTCACCCATTCCCTTGATGATTGTCTGGTTTGATTCAGGATCAACGTATGTCTGGAATGTCGGGTCTTCCTTAGTAAAGCGGTTAAGGGCCTTAGCCATGTTTGCTGCATCAGCCTTGTTCTTTGGAGCAATAGCTTCAGAAATAACAGGGTTAGGAACGAACATAGATGTCATGGCAATGTTAAGTCCGCCGCCGCAGAATGTATCACCGGAAGCACAGTCAACACCGAAGAGAGCGATGATGTCTCCTGGATGACCTTCGTTAATGTCTTCCATTGCAGCAGAGTTCATGCGGACAATACGTCCAACCTTGAACTTTTTCTGTGCACGTACGTTAAAGAGTTCATC
>JAGABO010000048.1 GCA_017614655.1 Treponema sp.
GCTTCCTGCTGCGAAGAGGCAGATGCCGTAATCATAAATACCTGTTCCGTCCGTGCTACCGCAGAGACGCGTATTTTTGGCCGTCTTGGTTTTTATGCCGGACTTAAGAAAGTAAGGCTCGGCGAAAAGGATGCAAAATCAAGAAGTGACGAAATGAAGAAGGCTGCCGAGTTTGTTCAGAAAAACGGAATCCGTCCGCTTACGCTCATTGTCATGGGCTGCATGGCAGAACGCCTCTTAAATTCTCTTAAAAAAGATTTTCCCGTTGTTGATTATGTTGTCGGAACTTACGCTAAAAATAAATTCGGTGACATAATTACGGCTGTAGAAGAAGGACAGAAACCTGTTCAGATTGATGAAGAGCCTGTCTATGTCTTTGCAGAAACATCTTACGAAGAGGGTGCGTTTTCTACATTCGTTCCAATCATGCACGGCTGCAACAATTTCTGCTCGTACTGCATCGTGCCTTATGTGCGCGGCCGTGAAGTAAGCCGTCCTGTAAATGAAATTCTTCATGAGCTTGATGTGCTTTCTTCGCGCGGTGTAAAGGAAATTACTCTTTTAGGACAGAACGTAAACTCTTATGCGGGAACAGGACTTTCTTCAGAAAAAGTATCGTTTCCGGAGCTTTTAAAAATCATAACGGCACATCTTGAAAAAACAGATTCTTCAATTAAATGGATACGCTTTGAATCCAGTAACCCTAAGGATTTCTCTGATGAACTTATAGATGTAATTGCAGAAAATCCGTATATCTGCAAGGGACTTCATGTTGCAGTTCAGCATGGCTCGACTGAGATTTTAAAACGCATGAACCGTAAGTACAGCCGCGAAGTGTATCTTGAACTTGTTAAAAAAATAAAGGCGCGTATTTCCGAAGCGGCGCTCAGCACGGATATAATGATAGGCTTTCCCGGAGAAACGGATGAGCAGTTTAACGAAGTGCTTACGCTTATGGAAGAAGTGCGCTATTCATCTGCATTTATGTACTACTACAACCCGCGCGAAGGAACTCCTGCCGCCGTAATGGATAATCAGGTTCCGCTTGAAGTTAAAAAAGCGCGGCTTCAGAAAGTTATTGATCTTCAGCTTAAAATTCAGGAAAGCGTGCTTAAGGAAAGAATCGGAAAAACTGTAACGGTTCTTGCCGATATCATAAGCCGCGATAACAAGTCAGAACTTCTCGGTAAGACTGAACGCAACGAACGGGTGGCTTTTGCGGGTAAACCTTCACTCATCGGCAGTTTTGTCAAAGTTCATATTGATTCATTGAACGGAAACACATTCCGTGGTACACTTGTCTAGAGGGTTTTATTTATGATTAAACTGGCAGGGGCTGTAATCCTTATAATTCTTACTGCGATTCTCACGGGCTTTAATTTAGATAACAGGACAAGCATCTGGTTTTTTCACACATTTGAAGACGTTCCTGTTTTCTTTGCACTGCTTGCAGCTTTTGTTGCGGGGATAATTACTGTTCTTCCGTTTGTGTTTAAATCATCTGTTTTCGGAAGAAGAGATTTGTCCGGCAGAAAAAAATCCGGAAGTTCAAAACATACGAATCCTGTTGATTATGACAGTGATGACGGGAAGGAAAATCAGGATATATGAAAAAACTTTTACCCCTTGTTTTTTTTTCGGCAGTCTGTTTTCTCAATGCACAGAATCAGCAGAAGTTTACGGCTTATGAGCTCAGAACGGAAAGCTTAAAAAAAGACAATGCATCAGATTCAATTCTTTATTTAAAATCAAATATCGAAAATACAGCAACTCTTTCTGATAAAAGATCAGCCCTTCATTTTCTGGGACGGCTTCAGGAAATGAGTTCACTTTATTCTGACGCATCATACTCTTATGCACAGGCAGCAGGAATTACCGCAGGAGACGCAAAGGATATGCCTAAGGTTTCTTCTGAACAGCTTGTTCTTGATGCAGTGCGTACAAGTTTAAATGCAGGCGAAACTGCAAATGCAAGATCGTACCTTAACAGTGCCGTGCGCTCTTCAAAAGATGCAGGAATTCTTGCTTACGTAAATCTTTATACCGTGTGGTGTTCCCTCTGTGAAGCCGAGACCGTAGAAGAGACAACAGATTCAATTGAACTTTTAAAAGCCTACGCTTCAATGAAGACGATGCAGCCTGTTAAACCGCAGGTGCTTCTTACGCTGTGGTATCTTACTTCCGAAAAAGCTTACTCTGATATTTTAAAAGCGGAGTTCCCGAAGAGCCCGGAAACTGCAATTGTAAATGGAACCGTTCAGATTGCATGTGTGCCTTTTTATTTTTTTGTTCCGCGTAAGTCTGGCTCCGGTTCAGAAGAAGTTGTGCCTGTTACGGAAGTAAAAACAGAAGTAAAGACGGAAGTTGTGAAGGAAGAAAAATCAGAAAAAACTGCTTCTAAAAAAACAAAGACCGTTAAGCGTCAGGTGGGATTTTTTAAGGCGGAAGAAAATGCACGGCGACTTGTTCAGGAGTTAAAAGGCAAGGGCTTTGATGCTTTTTATTTTGAAGAAAAACGTTCGGGAGGAACTGTTTATTATATAGTTGCCGTCAATGATAACGAGGACGGAACAACGGGGCTTTCACTTATGGATGCCGGCTACGAAAGTTATGTATTGGAGTAGAGCATGAAAAAATTAAAGGTTCGCATTCCTGTTTTTCTTTCTGTGTTGGTTACAGTTATTATTCTTGTAGGTATATTTCTGTGGTTTAAATCGAGGACAGAGCAGACAATAGAAAATACAACCAGAATTGCACTCGAAGAAAATACGAAAAGTTATGCCCTTAATTTTTATACAAAGATAAATGATCAGCTTTTGCTGCTGGAAAATTATGGCAGCACTTTCGGCGGAATCAACATGAATGATTTTTCTCAGATAAAGGCGGCTGTTATTTCTGCAGGAAGCACCGGTATTTTTGATTCAGTCGGAGTTGTCAATAAGCAGGGACGTGGTGTTGATTCTAATGGCACAGAAGTTGATTTTTCTTCCCTGAGTTTTTTTAAGAAAGCTGTTCAGGGAAAAACTGCAGCTGATGTTTCTTCTCTTCAGAAACATGGAAAAGATAAATCTATAGTGCTTGCCGTTCCGCTGACTCAAAATGAAAATGTGGAAGGTGTTGTTTTCGGAAGTTTTTCTATTGATGAATTAAAGAAACTTGCAGAAAGTATTGAATTTATTGAAGGTTCTGCAGGAGTTCTTTTTAAGGATGACGGTTCATTTATTGTGCGGACAGAAAAGACAGAACTGATTCCGGATATTGTTTCTAATTTTTACGATTTTTTAATGTTCTGGAAAGTAAAAGAAAAAATCTCTGCAGAAAAAATAAGTTCAGATATGGCAGAAGAAAAAGTTGTTACGCTGTTTTATCAGACCGGTTACAGACAGAATATTGCAATTCTTGCTCCGATAAAAATCAGCGGCTGGTATCTGGCGTTCATCGTTCCGCAGGAAGTTATGAATTATCAGAGCAGGCATATAACGGGAAATGTTCTTGTTCTTGAAATTGCAGTAAGCCTTTCTTTCCTGCTTATACTTATTTCACTTCTCTATGTTCTTAAAAACAATGAACTTATGAGCAGGACGAACGAAAAATTCAGGATAGTAACAAATCAGAATCAGACAATTGTTTTTGATTATGATTTTGAACGCCGCCGTCTTGAACTTACGGGAAACGTTGCAATCTTTAATGAAGACGGTGCAGAAATTTACGAAGGTGATTCGATTCAGTCTCTTCTTAAATTAATTCATCCGGAAGATTCTTCGTTTGTCCGCGAGATGAATTCAATGCGCACTGATATTCAGACTTCTGTAATCAGGGAAGTGCGGCTGCGCTGTGTAAACGGATTGTTTTACTGGTACCGGCTTAAAGGTTCTGTTGTAAGAAATGATTCAGGACTTGCAGTCCGCTTTGTAGGTAATCTTGTGAATGTTGATGAAGAGATGAATAAGGAACAGCTTCTTCAGCAGCGTGCAGAAGAAGATACGCTTACAGGTCTTCTTAATAAGGGTGCTTTCGAAAATTATGTATCCAGAATTCTTGCTACGTCCAGAAATGATGATCTCTTTGCTTTCTATATAATAGACCTGGATAGCTTTAAGAAAGTAAATGATACTATGGGGCATCTTATAGGAGATAAAGTTCTTGTTGATGCGGCAAGAAACCTGAATCTTATTTTTAGTGAAAATGATTATGTCGGAAGAATCGGCGGTGATGAGTTTGCTGCATTCCTGCGGCTTTCTGATGATGCAAAAATTGTCGGTGAAAAAATCATAGAAGCGAAGGCAAGTGCAATCTGTTCAAGGTTAAACGAAACTTATTCCGACGGCATTAACGAAGTTACGATTTCTGCGAGTGTCGGAGTTGCGGTTTATCCTCAGCACGGAATTAAGTACAGTGAGCTTTTTAAGAATGCAGACGGCGTATTGTATAAGGCAAAGAACAGCGGCAAAAACCAGTATAAAATATTCAACTAAAGGCCATGACAGGTTATATGTTGATTATTTAACGGCTCTTCGGTATTATTGAAGAAGCTATTTAATAATGTAACGCAATCATTTGCGAAACAAGTCTGTCTGACTCATCATCGTAGAATGCTGAGAGGACCGATACTGTACGCCGGTGATGCGGAGAAATACTTTTAAGAGGTTTAATATGATCCAGAAAGAAGAATGGAATGGCTTTGCAGGCCGCCTTTGGAAGGAAGAAGTTAACGTTCGTGACTTCATTCAGAATAACTACACACCTTACGACGGGGACGAAAAATTCCTTGCAGGACCTACTGAAGCAACAAAGAAGCTTTTTGACAAGCTCCAGGAACTTCAGAAGGCAGAACACAACAAAAAGAGTATCGGTCTGGACGGAAAGGAACGCTCAGGTGTTCTTGACCTCGACACAGACATCGTAACCGGAATCACGGCCCACAAGCCTGGTTATATTGATGAAAAACTCAAGGACCTTGAGCAGGTTGTAGGTCTTCAGACAGACAAGCCTCTTAAGAGGGCTTTCATGCCGTTCGGTGGAATCCGCATGGCAGAACAGAGCTGTGAAATGTACGGATACAAGCCGAATCCTGAACTTCACAAAATCTTTACTGAATACCACAAGACTCACTCAGATGCAGTATTCCAGGTATACACACCGGAAATCCGCAAGGCACGCTCAAGCCACATCCTTACAGGTTTGCCTGATACTTACGGACGCGGACGCATCGTAGGTGACTACCGCCGTGTTGCACTTTACGGTATCGACTTCCTTATCCAGCAGAAACAGAATGACTATGCAAACATCGGTGACGGAACAATGACGGACAACGTTATCCGCCTCCGCGAAGAAGTTGCAGAACAGATCAAGGCCCTTAACCAGATGAAGGAAATGGCTGCTTCTTACGGCTTCGATATTTCTAAGCCGGCAAAAAATGCTAAGGAAGCAGTTCAGTGGCTCTACTTCGGATACCTTGCAGCTATTAAGACACAGAACGGTGCTGCAATGTCAATCGGACGTGTTTCTACATTCCTTGACATTTACATCGAACGTGACCTTAAGGCAGGAACAATTACAGAGGCACAGGCACAGGAACTCATCGACCACTTCGTTATGAAGGCACGCATGGTTCGCTTTGCACGTATTGAAAGCTACAACCAGCTCTTCTCCGGAGACCCGATCTGGGCAACTCTCGAAGTCGGTGGTCTTGGACAGGACGGACGTTCAATGGTAACAAAGAACTGCTTCCGCTTCCTCCATACTCTCGAAAACATGGGACCTTCACCGGAACCGAACATGACAATCCTCTACTCAAAGAGACTTCCGGAAAGCTTCCGCCGCTACTGTGCACACATCTCAATCGAAACATCTTCAGTTCAGTACGAAAATGATGACGTAATGCGCCCTGTTTGGGGTGATGACTACTCAATCTGCTGCTGCGTTTCTGCAACACAGACCGGTAAAGAAATGCAGTTCTTCGGTGCACGCGCTAACCTTGCAAAGGCTCTTCTTTACGCCATCAACGGCGGCCGTGACGAAGCAGACGGACTTACTCCTGGCGTACAGGTTGCTCCTGCATACCAGCCAATCACTTCTGAATACCTTGACTACAAGGAAGTTGTTCAGAAGTACGACGTAATGCTTGAATGGCTTGCTGACCTCTATGTAAACACATTGAACGCAATCCACTACATGCACGACAAATATTACTACGAAGCAGCAGAACTTGCCCTTATCGATACAGACGTTCGCCGCACATTCGCAACAGGTATTGCAGGATTCAGCCACGTTGTTGATTCACTTTCTGCAATCAAGTATGCAAAGGTTAAGGTTGTACGCGAAGATGTAGAAGTTAAGAACAAGAAGACCGGCGAAGTTGTAGAAGTTGTTAAGGGTCTTGCAAAAGACTTTATCGTAGAAGGTGACTTCCCTCGCTACGGTCAGGATGACGACCGCGCTGATGATATTGCTGTATGGCTCCTTAAGACCTTCATGGCAAAAATCAAGAAGCACCACACATACCGCGATGCTGAACCTACAACATCAATCCTTACGATTACTTCAAACGTTGTATACGGAAAGGCAACTGGTGCACTTCCTAACGGACGCAAGGCACACGAGCCGTTCAGCCCTGGAGCTAACCCTTCTTACGGTGCAGAAACAAAGGGTCTCGTAAAGTCCCTCAACTCTGTAGCTAAGATTCCGTATCACTACGCTCTTGACGGTATTTCTAACACACAGACAATCAACCCGAGCGCTCTCGGACACAACAAGGACGAGCAGATTGCAAACCTTGTTAACGTTCTTGACGGATACTTTGACATGGGACCGGAAAGCGGCCACACTGGTGCACACCACCTTAACGTTAACGTATTCGGCGTTGAAAAGCTCAAGGACTGCCAGGCTCACCCGGAGAAGCCGGAATATGCAAACTTCACGGTTCGCGTTTCTGGTTATGCAGTTCGCTTCATCAACCTTACAAAAGAACAGCAGGATGACGTTATCGCACGTACCTGCCATGCAAGCCTGTAAGATGAACAAATGCGGTGGTTGAGCCTGTCGTGCGAAGCCGCGGAACGCTAACCACCTTTGTAACAGGACGCCCTTCGTGTAATGCGGAGGGCGCTTTTTTCTATAGTAAGTAAAGACTAATATATGGAGCGTAAAAATGACTGCATGGGATAATGCGTGCTTCTCATGTATCAAAAAATATTTTGATTTTAAAGGCCGGGCTTCGCGTTCCGAATTCTGGTATTATATTTTGCTGCAGTTTACACTAAATGTTTTTTTTCTAAGTTTAATTCTATTTTGTCTTCCGAATGCTCAGGCAGCATCCATAATGATATTTTTAATGATGTTGATTAATATATTTTTTGGAATACCCGGGCTTGCTGTGAGGGTACGCCGTCTGCATGATACAGGGCGTTCAGGTAACTGGTTGTGGCTTTTATACGGGCCGCTTCTTTTTGTCTGTTTGATTTATCTGATTTCTTCCGGTTACCCTTATATGCGTGGGTATAATGTTCTTAACTATTTAAAATATTATGATGTTCCCAAATATTTAAAACTTATACTGGCGTTTATACTGGCTTTCTCTCTGGCTGCAGCAGTTGTTTTAATCAGATTTTACTATCAGGAGTCTTATCCTGCTGAAAATGTATATGGACCAGTACCGCAGAAAATAGAATCGACTGAAAAAAACAAGTATTCCTTTACTGAAGAAAAAACTTCTTCAATAAACGCTGATGAGCTTGTTAAACTAAAGAAACTTCTTGATGACGGAATCATCACTCAGGAAGATTTTGACGCAAAGAAAAAAGAACTGCTTGGGTTGTAAGTTATCCGGCAGAACAGAATGCCCGTGCTTTGTAAAGAGTTCGGGCTTTTTTATTTACGATTCAGCAATTTTTTTTTCAAAACCTATTTTCATAGTTACTCTTTTTAATTATTATTCACGTTACGCCTTGGAAAACTCAGAGCAGTGGAACTGCACTTTTCTTAGGCTGATTTCTGCGCCATGGTAAACTGGGTTCTCTGAAAACAGGCGTCTGCATGAACTTTTTTCGTTATAATAAGGACACTCAGGAAGTTGTCCTTATACAGGTGGTACAAAATGTACAATCGTAAAGATTATGTGAGCGACAGCGACTGGTCGCGCTTCATTGAATTTTCAAAAGATCTTCCGACTCCAAATCTTGTCATCAATCTGAACACAATCAAAAAAAAGTATGTTGAACTTCAGAATGCTTTTCCGTATTCAAAAATCTTTTATGCAATTAAGGCAAATCCCGGTGAACCGGTGTTAAAGCTTCTTTCTGAACTCGGCTCTAACTTTGACATTGCAAGCCGCTATGAACTTGACCTCATCAAAAAATTTGTTGATGATCCGAGCCGTCTTTCTTATGGAAATACGATTAAAAAAGCAAAGGATATCAAATATTTTTATGACAACGGTATCCGCATGTTTGCAACCGACAGCAAGGACGACCTTAAGAATATTGCGGAGTTTGCTCCGGGTTCCCGCGTTTATGTGCGCATTCTTGTAGAAAACTCCGATACTGCTGACTGGCCTTTAAGCCGCAAGTTCGGGTGTCATCCCGACATGGCTTATGATATTCTGGTTCTTGCAAAGGAACTCGGCCTTGAACCGTACGGCGTTTCTTTCCATGTAGGAAGCCAGCAGCGCGACATCGGTGCATGGAACGATGCCATTGCAAAGGTAAAGTATCTCTTTAACTCTCTGGAAGAGGAAGAAGGAATTACTCTTAAAATGATCGACATGGGCGGCGGATTTCCTGCAAGCTACATTGATCCTACAAACGAGCTTAGCGTTTATGCTTCAGAAATTACGCGCTTTCTTACAGAAGACTTTGGTGATGACCTTCCAGAAATCATTCTTGAACCGGGACGTTCTCTGGTCGGAGACAGCGGAATCCTTAC
>JAGABO010000049.1 GCA_017614655.1 Treponema sp.
CTACACTTTTAAGTATATCATAAGGTTTCTAAAATGTCATTGGATTTTAGTGGTTTGCACAAATATCGGTTAGAGCAAAATGTTGTGCAGGTACGGTTACCAATATACGGTTTTTAGAAAAAAACTGGAAAAATTCCAAATTCAGGGGTTATAATGTTCATAAGCGCTTTTAATTTGCGGTTTAATACAAACCGTAAAAACGGCGAAGTCAAGGCTTTAAGGCAGTCGCAGACGGACGTGCCTTGATTCGACGTATTTTTAAAAAGCTGTAAAATACCAGTTTTTACGGAGCTAACATGATACAGGAAGTAGTTCACACAAAGCAGACGGATGTACCAAAAGCTGTTCAAGAACTGACCGGACACCTTGCGAGACCCGGCAGTTCATATAACCTGATTCTGTTTTTTGCCGGAACATCAATTGATTTTGCATCCCTTTCATCTGCACTTTACGAAGCTTTCCCGAATGCACAGGTTGTCGGCACAACTACATCTGGCGAGATTTGCGGAGAAGGCTTTTCTTCAGGTACTGTTGTGCTTAACGCAATAGCAGATGACCGTTCATCGTACAGTGCGGTTCTGGTTGACGAGGCTAACAGATTTCCCATCGTGTTTAAAGACAAAATCATTTCAGCCGCACGTAAGGCAGGAATTAACCTCTCGCAGTCTATGATTCATAAGAATTCATTTGCAATATCACTTATCTGCGGCCTTAAGAACATAGAGGAAGGTTTCCTTTCCATGATGTACTCTTTTATAGAAGATAAAGACTTTATTGTATGCGGCGGAACTTCTGGCGATGACTTAAAGTTTAAGGCAACTTATGTAAGCTGCAACGGTGAAATTTCTGACTGCGGGGCCGTAGTTATTTTCGTTAAGACCAGCCGTAAGTTTGAAATCTACAAAGAGAACATTTTCCAGAAATCAGGTAAAAGCGTGCGCCTTACGGATGTTGACCACGAAACACATATTATAAAATCGATAGACGGAATGAATCCGCGAAAACGCTATGCAGAAATCCTTGAAATTGATGAGCGTGGTGTAAATGATGCACTCTTGAGCTATCCTTTCGGGCGAACTTTCGGTGACAATGTGTTCATAGCAAGCCTTGTCGGTTTTGATGATGCAGGAATCCTTACAACTTATGCGAGGGTAATCCAGGATTCAGTGCAGGAAATTCTTGAACCGGTGGATGCCGTTAAAGTTACGGAAGAAACATGCAAAGCTGTTACAGAAAAAATCCCGAATCCGTCGTGCGTCATTCTTTTCAACTGTATCTTAAGAACAATAATGTTTGACAAGCAGCAGCTTCAGGAATCAGTCAACAGTATATGGAAGAGTTATTATCCGGTTTACAGCGGCTTTTCAACTTATGGTGAGCAGTTCGGACACATCAATTCGAATCAGACTCTTGTAACTCTTGTAATGGGAGAATAAAAATGGCACAGACATATACCAGGGAACAGATTATACAGGCCGGAAAAGATTTGATTGACCTTCTTTTAAATGTAGCGAAGTCGAACAACAATCTTACCGGTTTCATCAAGGAATATCTTATAAGCCTCACTTCAAACGAGGGTATCTACCGCCGCCAGCAGGATGAAATGGAAAAGTTCTCTCAGTCCAGCGAAGACGTTCATAATTCCATCGCGAAGAACTCTGCATCGTCTGCACAGCAGATTTCAGAAGTCTGCGGTGATTTTGCCCAGATGAACAATGCTATCAGTAAGGTACATTCGGGAAGGGCAGAAACTGATCTTGAAGTAAAAAAGCTTTCAGAGAACCTTGCAGAAATTCAAAAGCTGATACACGACATTCAGGATGTAAGCGCAATGACAAACCTTCTTTCGTTCAATGCATCAATTGAAGCTGCGCGTGCCGGTGCTGCCGGAAAGGGTTTCAGAATCATTGCAAATGAAGTTAAGGCACTTTCATCGAGGACACAGGAAGTTTCGGAGCATATCGACAACAAGATTCTTGAAATGCAGCAAAACGCCGAGTCCTTTATTGCCATCAATGAAAAGCACGGAGTTATCCTTAACGGACTGCAGGATATGGCTCAGTCTTCCATGAACAAGCTGGAGAAAATCAGCGAAGAGTCAAGGACGAACGCAGAAAATGCAAATGTCATCCTCGGCCGCATGAATGAAAGCATTGCAGAAATTCAGGAAGCAACCAAATCTGCAGAAGCCCAGAACTTAGCCCAGGTTGAACAGCTTGCTCAGAAAGCAGTATCGCACACAATGCAGGTTGATGATGAGCTTTCGTTCCTGTTTGAATTAAAGGCCCTCTTTGAATACATGGATGCAAACCGCGGAGGCTGATGTTTTAGTCTTGTTTTCAGGCACTGCCAGCCCCGCAAACGCCCGTCCCCACATCCCCTTCACTCATCACCTCCTCCAATTTGTGTATGACACTATTGCAAAAAATGTCAAACTGATATAAAGTTTAATAATTACTTTTTTCACGGAGAATAAAATGGCAGTAATCAAACCGATGATTCGCAGCAATATCTGTATTAACGCACACCCGATCGGATGCGCAAAGGAAACTGTAAATCAGATTAACTATGTAAAATCTCAGAAAGCAAAACGCGGAACAAAAACTCTTGCAGAAGGCGGAAAAGGCCCGAAGACAGTTCTCGTTGTAGGATGTTCAACCGGTTACGGACTTGCAAGCCGCATAGCAGCTGCATTTGAATATGGTGCCGACACAATCGGCGTAAGCTTCGAAAAGGAAGCTTCAGAAAAGAAAGGCGGAACTCCGGGCTGGTACAACAACCTCGCTTTCGACCGCGAAGCAAAAGCTGCCGGACTTAAAACTGCAACTTTCAACGCAGATGCATACGCAGACGAAACACGCCAGACAATCATCAATCAGATTAAGGAATGGAACACAAAAGTAGACCTTATCATCTACTCACTTGCA